>NZ_VISU01000002.1:346498-605381 GCF_007827625.1 Micromonospora sp. CNZ297
GCGCGGGGGGGGGGGGGGGGCCCCCCCGCGGGGGGGGGCCCCCCCGGGGGGGGGGGGGGGGGGCCCCCCCCCCCCCCCCGGGGCCCCCCCCCCCCCCCGCCCGGGAGGGAGGCAGGTCCTCGGGACTATGACGTCTCGGCGAGCGTCACGGTTGCGTTCTCGGTGGATCCGTTTCGCTTGTACTGCACCTCGACCCGGTCACCGACCTTGCCGGCCTGCACGGCGCCGACCAGGTCGTTCGAGTCGTTGATCACCTTGTCGCCGAACTTGGTGATCACGTCGCCGCGCTGGATCCCGGCCTTCTCGGCGGGGCTGCCGGGCGTGACCGCGGCGACCAGCGCGCCGCCGTCCTCGGCGCCGTTCACGCTCACCCCGAGCGAGGGGTGGCTGATCTTCTCGCCGCGCTGGAGCTTCTCGGCCACGTTCTTGGCCTTGTTGCTCGGGATGGCGAAGCCCACGCCGATGTTTCCGGTGCTGCCCTGCCCGGCGGTGGCGATGGCGGTGTTGATGCCGATCACCTCGCCCCGGGTGTTGACGAGCGCGCCGCCGGAGTTGCCCGGGTTGATCGGGGCGTCGGTCTGGAGCAGGCCTGAGATCGAGCTGGCGCCCTGCTGCGGGTTCTGCTGGCCGCCCTCCCCCGCCTGGATGGTGCGGTCGCGGGCGCTGAGGATGCCGGCGGTGACCGAGCCCTGGAGGCCGAGCGGGCTGCCCAGGGCGAGCACCTGGTCACCGACCTGCATGGCGTCGCTGTCGCCGAACTTGGCCGCCTTCAGGTTGCTGACGCCACTGGCCTGGACCACAGCGAGGTCGGTCTTCGGGTCGGTGCCGACGATCTTCGCGGAGGCGCTCTTGCCGTCGGCGAAGACCACCCGCACGGTGTCGCCGCCGGCGCCGGCGACGACGTGGTTGTTGGTGAGCACGAACCCGTCGGCGCTGAGGATCACCCCGGAGCCCTCACCGCTGTTCGTCATGATCGTGACGATGCTGTCCTGGACGGAGGCCGCGATCTTGGGCAGGTCGGCGCTGTTGATCACCGGCGCGGCGGAGTAGGTGCGGGTGGGACCGTCCCCGTCGAGCGCGAGGGCGAGCGCGCCACCGGCCGCGCCGGAGCCGAGCATCAGGACCAGCGCCAGCGCGCCCGCGCCGACGAACTTCCCGGCCCGGCTGGGGCGTGCCGGCTGCTGCGGGCCCCACTGCGGCATCGGCTGCCCGGGCTGGTACGACTGGTATCCCTGCTGCGTCTGGTACGGCTGTGCCTGGTACGACGGCACCGGCCCACCGTGCTGCCTGGACGGGTAGCCCGCGGCGGTCTGCTGGTTCCAGCCGCCCTGCTGGTGCTGCTGCCCGTACCAGGGGTGCGGCTGCCCCGAGGCCGGGTACGGCGGCGCGGACGGCGTCGCCGGCTGCGGCGGGTACGGCCCGGCGGGCGCGGTGTTTCCGGCGCTCACCGCCGGGTTCGTGTGCCCGGCGGGCGTGCTGGTTCCGGCGGCCGGGGAGTCGGCCGGAACCGACGCCGCGGCCGGGGTGCTGGAGGAGTCCGACGTCCCGCTCTCGACGCGGGGCAGCTCGGCGGTGTGGTGCGACGGCTCGGCGTCGGCGGGGGCCGGCGACCGCTGCGGATCGGTCTCGTGGTCGGTCATGCCATCAGCTTTCCCCGTAGCACTGTCACCAGCCTGTAATCCGCCTGGAAGTTTTCTGAATGTCACTCGCCGGGCTCGGGCTCCTCGGGCAGCAGCGGCAGCTTCACCCGGAAGGTCGCCCCTCCGCCCGGTGTCTCCGCCACCTCGACGGTGCCGTGGTGCGCGGCGACGAGCGCGGCCACGATGGCCAGGCCGAGGCCGGTGCTGATCGGCCCGCCGGCCCGGCGGGTACGGGCGGCGTCCACCCGGTAGAACCGCTCGAAGACCCGTTCGGCCTGCTCCGGGGTGAGGCCGGGACCGGTGTCCGCCACCTCCACCACGGCGAGGTTGCCCGCCTCGGCCCGCAGCCGCAGCGTCACCGAGGTGTCCGGCGGCGTGTGGGTGAGCGCGTTCGTCATCAGGTTGCCGATCACCTGGCGCAGGCGCGCGTCGTCGCCGAGCACCACCAGCGGCCCGGCGCCCGGTTCCCGCTCCAGCTCGATCCGCCGGTCCGGGGCGACCACCCGGGCCGCCTCGACCGCGTCGGACGCCAGCACCGGCAGCTCGACCGGGGCCAGCGCGATCGGCCGTTCCCGGTCCATCCGCGCCAGCAGCAGCAGGTCCTCCACCAGCAGACCCATCCGGGACGCCTCGTCCTCGATGCGGCGCAGCAGGTCGGCGGTCTGCTCCGGCGCACGCGCCGCGCCCTGGCGGTACAGCTCGGCGAAGCCCCGGATGGTGGTCAGCGGCGTGCGCAGCTCGTGCGAGGCGTCGGCGATGAACTGCCGCATCCGCTCCTCGGACCGGCGGGCCCGCGCCTCCGACGCCTGCGCGTACGCGGCGGCGTCCCGCGCGCCCATCTCGGCGCTGCGCGCCGCCGCCTCGGAGGCGGCCCGCGCGGTGAACGCGGCCTCGATCTGCGCGAGCATCGCGTTGAGCGCCCGGGACAGGCGGCCCAGCTCCGAGGTGGGGCACGGCCGCCCCATCTCCGGGTCGGGCACCCGCCGGGTCAGGTCGCCGCCGGCGATGGCGGCCGCCGTACGCTCTATCTCCACCAGCGGCTTCAGGCTGGTACGGACGATCCCGGCGCCCACCGACGCCAGCGAGATCAGCACCGCGCCGCCGACCAGGAGGTCTATCCAGACCAGCCGGCCGACCGCGGAGTCTACGCCGGTGAGGTGCTGCCCGAGCGCGATGATCCGCCCGTCGGGCAGGGCGGTGTAGAGCATCCGCCACCGGCTGCGGCCGTCCTCGGAGCGCACGGTGAACGGGTCGCCCACCCGCTCCTGGTAGCCCGCGTAGTCGGCGGGGAACCGGGGCAGTTCCTCTTCGCGCAGGCCCTCGTAGCGCGTCGGCTCCTCCGGCAGCTCACCGGGCGCCATGACGGACGCCACGTAGTCCGACGGAATGGTGATCTTGATCCCGCCGCCGCCGGCCTTGTCGAGCGTGTTGGCCACCGTGTACGCGCCGCCGCGGAGCTGGTCGTCCGCCTGCCCGATCAGATAGTTCCGCAGCAGGAACGCCGTCAGGCCGCTGATCACCACCAGCGCCACAGCCACGAGCGCGAGGACCGCGGCGACGAGCTTCAGCCGGAGCGGGACGCTGCGCAGCCTGCCCTTCGCGTCGTGGACGACGTTCACGCCGCCGGCTTGCGGAGCACGTATCCCACTCCCCTGAGCGTGTGGATCAGCCGGGGCTGGGTGTTGTCGACCTTGCGCCGCAGGTACGAGATGTAGGACTCGACGATGTTGTCGTCACCGCGGAAGTCGTAGTTCCAGACGTGGTCGAGGATCTGCGCCTTGCTGAGCACCCGGTTGGCGTTGAGCATCAGGTAGCGCAGCAGCTTGAACTCGGTCGGCGACAGCTGCACCCGCTGGCCGGCCCGGTGCACCTCGTGGGTCTCCTCGTCCAGCTCCAGGTCGGCGAAGGTGAGGCGGGACGGGGCCTGCTCACCGGTCGCGGTACGCCGCAGCACGGCCCGGATACGGGCGGTCAGCTCCTCCAGGCTGAACGGCTTGGTGACGTAGTCGTCGCCGCCCAGGGTGAGCCCGCGGATCTTGTCGTCGGTGGCGTCACGCGCGGTCAGGAACACCACAGGGGTACGCGTACCGCCCTCGCGCAGCATCCGGATGACCTCGAAGCCGTCCAGGTCGGGCAGCATCACGTCGAGCACCACCAGGTCGGGCCGGTGGTCCTTGGCGGCGTTGAGTGCGGCGCTGCCGCTGGTCGCGGTGGCCACGTCGAAGCCCGCGAAGCGCAGGCTCGCGGAGAGCAGTTCGAGGATGTTGGGATCGTCCTCGACGACGAGAAGCCGGGCCTCGGTCTGGGTAGCCGCCATGGCACCCATCATCCGTGCTCCGGCTGCGGCCGCGCTGGGTGCTCCCTGGAAACAACCTGTGAGATCAGCGGAGCAGCCGCCGCAGCCCTTCCAGCGCACCGTCGAGCAGCCGGATCGCGGTACGGAGCTGGTTGTCGCTGAGCCGCCGGGCCCGGACCAGCGCCCCGACCTCGACGGTGAACGCGGCGAGCCGCTGGTCGAAGTCGGCGAGCAGCGGCGACTCGTCCGGGCGGGCCGATCCCCCGTCGCCCGCCGGCCGGGTGGTCGCGGACGCCGTCCAGCCGCCCTGCCGGGTCTGCCGGGCCGCCTCGCGCAGCTCCCGCTTCAGGTCGCGCACCGATCCGCGTACCTCGGTGCGGATCTCACCGGCCAGCGCGGAGAGGTCCTCGACGGCGGCGCCGATGTCGCTCTCCAGCGTCGACAGCTCGTCGGCGCGCTGCCGCAGTTCGGCGCGGCCCGCCTCGGTGATCTCGTAGACCTTGCGCCCGCCCGCGGCGGTGTGCGTGACCAGCCCTTCCGCCTCCAGCCGTTGCAGGCGCGGGTAGATGGTGCCGGCGCTGGGCGCGTACAGGCCGAGGAAGCGCTCCTCCAGCAGACGGATCAGCTCGTAGCCGTGCTTCGGGCCGTCGTCGAGCAGCTTCAGCAGGTAGAGCCGGAGCCGGCCGTGGCTGAACACGGCGGTCACGGCACGTCCTCCACATGGTCGGCGGGCGCGACCGGGCGGGCGAGCAGCGCGATGCTGCCGGAGGTCGCGGAGGCCCAGAGCCTACCCGCACCCCCACCGAGCACACCGTGGCTGTCCTTGATCGAGCCCAGCCCGCGCCCACCGCCGTCCACCTGGGGGAAGCCGCTGGTGATCTTGCCGGAGGTGGTGTGCAGGTGCACTGTGAGGTCGCTGTCCTCGCGGACCCGCACGGTGATGCTGCCGGAGATGGCGCTGAGCCGGATCTCGCTGCCGCGCGGGTTGTCCAGGTCGCAGGTGATCGAGCCGGAGACGGCGTGCGCGCGGACCCGCTCGGGCGCGCTGTCGGCGAGGATCAGCTCACCGGAGACCGTCTCCAGGTCCAGGTCGCCGCCGATGCCGAGCGCCTCGACCGGCCCGGAGATGACCTTCGCGCTGGTGCGTCCCCGCAGACCGCGCAGCGTGACCTGCCCGGAGGTGACGTCGACCCGGGTCTCCCGGCGCAGCCCGGAGGCGACGAGCGCGCCGCTGACCACCGACAGGGTGGCGAGCACGTCCGGCGGAACGGCGACCGACACCTCGGCCCGGATCCGGTTGCCGAACCAGGAGAAGATGCCGAGCAGGCCGGGCTTGCGCTTGTGCCGGATCGTCAGCCGCCCGTCGCGTACCTCGACGAGAAGCGGCCGGCTGCTGATCCGGGTCACGTCGACCCGGGCCGGACCGTCGGCGCCGACCACGTTCAGCCGGCCGCTGATCAGTTCGGCGTCGAGCCGGGTGATCGGCTCGTCCAGCGTGATGCGCTGCGGGTTGTCGACCGTCCAACTGGCCATGACACGCTCCCCTCGTCGGCGTACCGGCCCACGGCACGCCAGGTGTTGCGAGGAGCATAACGCGATACATCGCGACTGAACAAGACACTATCGCGACTATGTCGCGTCCCCGACGACTGAGCGGTCAGGCCGCCAGGTCGAGCTGGGTCGCGAGCACGGGACGCGGGGCCGGACGGACCGCGGCCTCGGCGATCCGGGCCAGCGCCCGGCGGTCCGCGCCCTCGGCCGGGTGCAGCGCGGCGCTCAGCGTCACCGACACGGTCAGGTCCCGGGCGGCGAGCACCCGGCGCATCGACGCCCAGAGCGTCTCCTCGCCGAGGAAGGCGGGCAGCGTGCTCGGGTCGCCCGCGTACCGGTAGCCCAGGCTCAACGGCACCACCGGCGCACCCGCCGCCACGGCGGCCTCGAACATCGCCGGGCGGAAGCCGCGGCTCGGGCGGCAGTCCGTCGCGGCGCCGCACCAGGTCGTACCCTCCGGGAACACCGCCACCGACCGCCCGGACCGCAGCGCGCCGGCCACCCGCGCGACGGTGGCCGGCAGGTCACGCGGCCGGGACCGGTCCACGAAGACGGTGCCCGCCGCGGCGGCCAGGGCACCCACCAGCGGCCAGCTCCGGACCTCGCGCTTCGCCAGCATCCGGGCCGGCGACACGGCGATCACCGCCAGGACGTCCAGCCAGGACACGTGGTTGGCGACCAGCAGCGCGCGCCCGCGCGGCGCCCGGCCGCGGACCAGCAGACGCACCCCGAGGGTACGCAGCGTCCACCGCGCCCAGCCCCGCAACGCGGCCCGGCCCCGGGCGGCGGGCAGCACCGGCAGCAGCGCGACCAGGCCCGTCCCGGCCAGGAGCATTCCGAGTACGCCGAGCAGCCGCCCGGCCCGGCGCAGCCACGACACGTCCGGGGCGGCGTGCGGCGGCAGACAGTCCGGCCCGCAGCCCGAGGCGGGCCGCCACAGGCCCTCCCCGGCAACCGGACCGGCCGCCCACGGCTCGGCGGCGGCGGTCACGACCCGGCCTCGCCGAGGAAGTGCCGCAGGTAGCGCGGGTTCATCCGGTCCAGCGAGAACAGCACGTAGAAGTCGGCGCAGCCGAAGTCCCTGTCGTACGCGGGCTCGCCGGCCACCCAGGCGCCCAGCCGCAGGTAGCCGCGCAGCAGCGGCGGCACGAGCGCCCGGCGTCGCGCCGGGGTGAGCGCGGCGAGGTCGGCGGCGGGCGCCTCGGCGAACCAGGGCCGGCGCGGGGTGACCCGCAGCAGCGGCGGGGCGAGGTGCCGGGCGGTGACCTCGGCCCACACCTGCGCGGCGGCGGTCCCGCCGTCGGCGACCGGCACCGAGGCGCAGCCACCGAGCCAGCGGGCGCCGCGCAGGTGCAGGTAGCGGCAGATCCCGGCCCACATGAGGTTGATCACGGCGCCGGTGCGGTGGTCCGGGTGGACGCAGGAGCGGCCCGCCTCGACCAGGTCGTCGCGGAGCGGGGCGAGCGGGCCCAGGTCGAACTCGGCGTCGGCGTACCGGCGGTCGGTGCGGCCGGGCGGCAGCAGCCGGTACGTGCCGACGACCTCCCCGGTCCCCTCGTGCAGCACCACCAGGTGGTCGCAGTACGCGTCGAACCCGTCGGTGTCGAGCCCGGTGGCGGCGGTCGGCAGGGTGGCGCCGAGTTCGCCGGCGAACACCTCGTGGCGCAGGCGTTGCGCGGCCGCGACCAGTGTCGGGTCGTCGGCGATCAGCAGGGTGTAACCGCTGGTCGTGAGCGGTGCGCCAGCGGCGTGCAGAACGGCCATGACTCCTGTGTAGGTGCCCCGGGTTGCCACCGGGCGGGATGAGGGGTGTCGATCCGGTGAACGCCGGTCGGCGGTGGCGTGCGAACCGGGACGGCCGGGACGGGACCGGCGTGTGCGAGGCTGCCGGGCGGACCGCCCGCGACGGCGCCGGCGGAGGGGAACCGGAGGTGCACATGCTGGTCGAGGCCCGCTTCCAGGGGCCGGACGGCTCCGGCAACGGCGGCTGGAGCGCCGGGATCTTCGCCGCGCTGATCGACGACCGGGGCCCGGTGGAGGTCACGTTGCGCCGGCCGCCGCCGCTGGACACGCCGCTGACCGCCGCCGACGGCGAGGTACGCGATCCGGACGGACACCTGATCGCCCAGGTACGCCGGGTCGAACCGGTCGACGCGGTGGTGCCGCCGGTGGACCGGGCGACGGCGGCCGACGCCGCGCGGGCGTACCCCGGTCTGGTCGACCACCCCTTCCCCCGCTGCTACGTCTGCGGCCCGGCGAACCCGGACGGGCTGCGGATCTTCCCCGGGCGGCTGCCGGACGGGCGGACCGCCGCGCCGTTCCGCGCGCCGGCCGACGTGGTGCCCTCGACTGTGTGGGCGGCGCTGGACTGCCCGGGTGGCTGGGCGGTGCTCGCGCCCGGCCGGCCGTACGTGCTGGGGCGGATCGCCGCGCAGGTCACGGCGCTGCCACGGCCCGGCGACGAGTGCGTGGTGACGGGCCTCGCGGTCGGCGGTGAGGGACGCAAGGCCGAGGTGCACACCAGCCTGTACGGTTCGGACGGCGCGCTGCTCGGCCGCGCCCGGGCCACCTGGGTGGCGCTGCCGACCCGGTGATCTCCTCCCTGAGGAGGACGGCGCGTACGCGTCCCGCCTGATTGACCCCCTTGCGCCGGGTTGGAAGGCTGTTGCCGGGTGCCCCCGCAACGGCGCCCCCACCGGCGCGCGACGAGCCCGCCGGGGCAGGAGAGGAGAATGATGTCCGACGGGCAGCCACGCCCCAGTGCCGGGACCGGCCAGATCATCGTGTCCGGCCTGACCAAGCAATACAAGACCGTCCGCGCGGTGGACAACCTGTCGTTCACGGTCGAGCCGGGCCGGGTCACCGGCTTCCTCGGCCCCAACGGCGCCGGTAAGACGACCACGCTGCGCATGCTGCTCAACCTGGTGACGCCGAGCGCCGGCACGGCCACCATCGGCGGCAGCAGGTACGCCGACCTGCCCGATCCGCTGCGTACGGTCGGCGCGGTGCTGGAGGCGTCCAGCGCGCACAAGGGCCGCACCGGCATCAACCACCTGCGGGTGATCTGCGCTGCGGCGGGCCTGCCGAAGGAGCGCGCCGACGAGGCGCTCGCCCTGGTCGGGCTCTCGCCCGCCGCCAAGCGCAAGTTCAAGGGCTACTCGCTCGGCATGAAGCAGCGGCTCGGCATCGCCGCCGCGATGCTCGGCAACCCGCAGGTGCTGATCCTGGACGAGCCGGCCAACGGCCTGGACCCGGAGGGCATCCGCTGGATGCGCGGCTTCCTCAAGGGGCTGGCCGCCGAGGGACGGACGGTGCTGGTCTCCAGCCACCTGCTCTCCGAGATGCAGCTGCTCGCCGACGACGTGGTGATCATCGCGGCCGGCAAGCTGGTCCGGCAGGGCCCGGTCGACCAGGTGATGGCGTCGATGACGCACGACGTGCGGGTGCGGGTGCGCACCCCGCAGGCCGACGAACTGACCGCGGCGCTGCGCGAGCAGTCGGCCGTCGTCGACACCGACCCGCACGGCGCGCTGCTGGTGACCGGCGTGGACGCGCCGGCTGTGGGCCGCGTCGCGCTGGCCGCCAAGGTCGAGCTGCACGAGCTGACCACCGAGCGCCCCGACCTCGAAGGGGTCTTCCTGGAGCTGACGGCCGGAAAGGCGGAGATCCGATGACGCTTGTCCGATCCGAACTGCTCAAGATCCGTACCACCAGCACCTGGTGGATCTTCGGGCTGATCAGCCTGGCGCTGTGGGCGCTCACGCTGTTCTTCAACTGGTTGCAGACCGAGGCGCTGGCCGGCGGGGACTTCGGCGAGGTGCCGGCCGACCAGTCCGACCAGTTGCAGGCCATCTCGGCCGCCGACAACCTGGCGGCCAACCTCTACACGAACGGCCAGTTCTTCGGGCTGCTCATCGTGCTGCTGCTGGGCATCGTGGTGGTGACCAGCGAGTTCTTCCACCAGACGGTGACCACCACGTTCCTCACCGCGCCGCACCGCACCGCTGTGATGCTGGCCAAGCTGGCCGCGGCCGGCGTGCTGGCGCTGCTGTTCTGGCTCGTCACCACGGTGCTGAACCTGGTCACCGCGCCGCTGATCCTCAGCTCGGTGGACGTCGGCTCGCAGCTCGGCAGCGGCGCCGTGTGGCGGGCGATCGCGCTCAACGGCCTGGCGTACCTGCTGTGGTCGGTGCTCGGCGTCGGGCTCGGCGTGCTGATCCGCAGCCAGATCGGCGCCACCGTGACCGGCATCCTGTTCTACCTGGGCGGCGCGATCGGCGCGGTCATCGTCCTCAGCCTCCTCGCGGCGCGGTACGGCGACTGGATCAACAAGCTCCAGCTGCTGGTCCCGTCGCTGGCCTCCGGGCTCATGGTCGGCGGTGACACGGACATCCCTGGTAACCCGCCGCAGTGGGCCGGCGCCCTGGTGCTGATCGGGTACGCGGTGGTGGCCGGCGCGATCGGCGTGGCCACGATCCGCAAGCGCGACATCTCCTGACCTCGCGTCGGGGACGGACCCCGGTCGGTGACGGACGTCATCGGCCGGGGTCTCGCTCGTCTAGCAGGAGTCGACGGATCACGCAGCGTTTGCCGAACTTCTGGCATCTTCTGTGAAACGGACCACCAGCCGGAGGCGAGAATGCCTGCGCGCAGCGCACGGCGTAGCCTTGGCATCGGTTTACCCAGCGTCGGCAACCGGGGGTCACCGGGGGCCACCGTGACATTCACAACCGCGTGAAAGAGGCGATTAGCGGCCGTGTCGACCCAGCAGACTTCGCAGGAGAACCCACTGGCGGGTTTCGGCCCGAACGAGTGGATCGTCGAGGAGATGTACCAGCGTTACCTCGCCGACCCCTCGAGCGTCGATTCGGCCTGGCACGACTTCTTCGCCGACTACCGGCCGGCCCCGGGCGCCGCCACACCGCGCCCGGACGGGCAGGCCAAGCCGGCCGCGAAGCCGGAGCCGGCCGAGCAGCAGGAGGCGGTGGCGACCGTCACCGCGCAGCCCGCCAAGACCGAGCCGAAGGCCGCCCCCAAGGCCGCGCCCGCTCCGGCCAAGCCCGCCGCCAAGCCGGCGGCGAAGGCGCCCGAGCCGGCCAAGAAGTCCGCCCCGGCCAAGCCGGCCGCCAAGGCGCCGACCGCGAGCGCCGCGGGCACCACGCCGCTGCGCGGCGTCGCCGCCAAGATCGTGCAGAACATGGACGCGTCGCTCGCCGTCCCGACCGCCACGAGCGTGCGCGCCGTCCCGGCCAAGCTGCTCGTCGACAACCGCATCGTGATCAACAACCACCTGACCCGCGGTCGCGGTGGCAAGGTCAGCTTCACCCACCTGATCGGGTACGCGCTCGTCCGCGCGGTCGTCGAGCACCCGGAGATGAACAACTCCTTCGCCGAGGTCGACGGCAAGCCGGCGATGGTCCGCCCGGAGCACGTCAACCTGGGCATCGCGATCGACCTGGTCAAGCCGGACGGCTCGCGCAACCTGGTGGTGCCGTCCATCAAGGGCTGCGAGCAGATGGACTTCCGGCAGTTCTGGCAGGCGTACGAGGACGTGGTCCGGCGCGCCCGCCGCAACGAGCTGACCATGGAGGACTACTCCGGCACCACGATCTCGCTCACCAACCCGGGCGGCATCGGCACGGTGCACTCGATCCCGCGCCTGATGCAGGGGCAGAGCGCCATCATCGGCGTCGGCGCGATGGAATACCCGGCCCCCTACCAGGGCATGAGCGAGGCCACCCTGGCCGAGAACGCGGTCAGCAAGGTCATCACGCTGACCAGCACGTACGACCACCGGATCATCCAGGGCGCGCAGTCCGGCGAGTTCCTGAAGGTCATGCACGAGCTGCTGCTCGGCGAGCGCGGCTTCTACGACGACATCTTCACCTCGCTGCGGATCCCGTACGAGCCGGTGCGCTGGATGCGCGACGTGGCCGTCGACAGCGAGGGCCAGATCAACAAGACCGCTCGGGTGCACGAGCTGATCCACGCGTACCGGGTGCGCGGCCACCTGATGGCCGACACCGACCCGCTGGAGTTCAAGATCCGTAAGCACCCGGACCTGGACGTGCTCCAGCACGGGCTCACGCTCTGGGACCTCGACCGCGTCTTCCCGGTCAACGGCTTCGCCGGCCAGCAGCGGATGAAGCTGCGGTCGATCCTCGGCGTGCTGCGCGACTCGTACTGCCGCCGGGTCGGCATCGAGTACATGCACATCCAGGACCCGGAGGAGCGGCGCTGGATCCAGGAGCGGGTCGAGCGCAAGTACGAGAAGCCCAGCTCCGACGAGCAGAAGCACGTGCTGAACCGGCTCAACGCCGCCGAGGCGTTCGAGACGTTCCTCCAGACCAAGTACGTCGGCCAGAAGCGCTTCTCGCTGGAGGGCGGCGAGTCGCTGATCCCGCTGCTCGGCGAGGTGCTGGAGTGCTCCGCCGAGGCCGGGCTGGACGAGGTCGTCATCGGCATGGCCCACCGCGGCCGGCTCAACGTGCTGGCGAACATCGTCGGCAAGCCGTACGAGAAGATCTTCTCCGAGTTCGAGGGGCACCTCGACCCGCGGTCCACGCAGGGCTCGGGCGACGTGAAGTACCACCTCGGCCAGAACGGCAAGTTCACCACCCCGGACGGCGAGCACGCGGTCAAGGTGTCGGTGGTGGCGAACCCGTCGCACCTGGAGGCCGTGGACCCGGTGCTGGAGGGCATCGTCCGGGCCAAGCAGGACCGCATCGACCTCAAGCTGGAGGGCTACACCGTGCTGCCGCTGGCGGTGCACGGTGACGCCGCCTTCGCCGGCCAGGGCGTTGTGGCCGAGACGCTCAACCTGTCCCAGCTGCGCGGCTACCGCACCGGCGGCACCGTGCACGTGGTCGTCAACAACCAGGTCGGCTTCACCACCGCCCCGGAGTACAGCCGGTCCAGCCTCTACAGCACCGACGTGGCCCGGATGATCCAGGCGCCGATCTTCCACGTGAACGGCGACGACCCGGAGGCCGTGGTCCGGGTGGCCCGGCTCGCGTTCGAGTACCGGCAGGCGTTCAACAAGGACGTCGTGATCGACATGGTCTGCTACCGCCGGCGCGGGCACAACGAGGGCGACGACCCGTCGATGTCCAACCCGGAGATGTACAAGATCATCGACTCGAAGCGGTCCGTCCGGAAGCTCTACACCGAGGAGCTGATCGGGCGCGGCGACATCACCGTGGAGGACGCGGAGGAGCTGCTGCGCGACTACCAGGGGCAGCTTGAGCGGGTCTTCAAGGCCACCCGGGACGCCGCGACCACCCCGCGTCAGCTCAGCCGCCCGGCGCGGGAGGAGGAGCCGGAGCCGCAGGTCGACACCGCCACCGACGCCGCAGTGGTCAAGGCGATCGGCGAGGCGCACGTCAACCTGCCGGAGGGCTTCACCCCGCACAAGCGGATCCAGCAGCTGCTGGAGCGGCGCCGCAAGATGTCCGTCGAGGGCGGCATCGACTGGGGCTTCGCCGAGATCATCGCGTTCGGCACGCTGCTGCACGACGGGGTCACCGTCCGGCTCGCCGGGCAGGACTCGCGCCGCGGCACGTTCGTCCAGCGGCACGCCTCGGTGGTCGACGCCAAGACCGGCGAGGACTACCTGCCGCTGAAGTCGCTCACCGCCGACGGCGAGCGGTCGCGCTTCTTCGTCCACGACTCGCTGCTCTCCGAGTACGCGGCCATGGGCTTCGAGTACGGCTACTCGGTGGAGAACATCAACGCGCTGGTGGCCTGGGAGGCCCAGTTCGGTGACTTCGTCAACGGCGCCCAGTCGGTGATCGACGAGTTCATCTCCTCCGGCGAGGTGAAGTGGGGCCAGCGCTCCGCGGTGACCCTGCTGCTGCCGCACGGCCACGAGGGCCAGGGCCCGGACCACACCTCCGGCCGCCCGGAGCGGTTCCTCCAGCTCTGCGCCGAGGACAACATGCGGGTGGCCATCCCGACCACCCCGGCGAACTACTTCCACCTGCTGCGCCGCCAGGCCCTGTCGCCCAAGCGCAAGCCGCTGGTGGTGTTCACGCCGAAGTCGCTGCTGCGGCACAAGCTCTGCGTGTCGCCGGTGGAGGACTTCACCACCGGGACGTTCCAGCCGGTGCTGGCCGACACCGCGGCTCCGGCGCCGGAGCAGGTGAAGCGGGTGCTGCTCTGCTCGGGCAAGGTCTACTACGACCTGTTCCAGGCCCGGCAGGAGCGGGGCGTCACCGACACCGCGATCATCCGGATGGAGCAGCTCTACCCGCTGCCCGTCGAGGAGGTCCGGGCCGCGCTGGCGCAGTACCCGAACGCCGAGGACTTCGCCTGGGTCCAGGAGGAGCCGGCCAACCAGGGCGCCTGGTCGTTCGTCGCGCTCAACCTGCTGGAGCACCTGCCCGAGGTCCGGCTGCGCCGCATCTCCCGCCCGGCCGCCGCCGCCCCGGCGGTCGGCTCGGCGAAGATGCACGAGGTCGAGCAGAACGCGCTGATCGAGGCGGCTCTCCCCCGCCCGTGACATCACCGGCAGCGGCCCGTCCCGACCCGGGGCGGGCCGCTGCCGTACGACGACGAGAGGAACACCGTGTACTTCACCGACCGTGGCATCGAGGAGCTGGTCGAGCGCCGTGGCGACGAGCAGGTCAGCATGGAGTGGCTGGGCGAGCGGCTGCGTGACTTCATCGATCTGAACCCGGAGTTCGAGACCCCGATCGAGCGGTTCGCCACCTGGCTGGCCCGCCTCGACGACCCGGACGACGACTGACCGGGCGACGGACCGACGCACCGCGCGGCCGGGTCTCAGCCGGTCGCGCCCCGCCCGGCGACCCGGAGGTCTCCGGTACGCCGCAGCTTCTGCCAGCCGAGCCGGCCGCCCGTCAGCGCGGTGCCGACGGCCTGGAGCAGCACCAGGTACATCACCTGCCGGTAGACGAACTGCTGCAACGGCAGCACCCAGAGCACGCCGAGCTTCTCCCGGTCCAGCCGGAAGGCGAGCACCGCGGTGAGGAGCTGGAGCGCGAGCATCGCCAGCCAGGCCACCACCGTGTCGCTGCGATCCAGGAAGATCAGCCCGTAGATCGCGAGCAGGTCGATCACCGGTGCGGCCAGCGGCAGCAGCACGCCGAACAGCGTCAGGAACGACAGGCACCGGCGGCCGAACCGGCCCGACGGACCGCTGTCGATCACCGAGCGCCGGTGCTTCCACATCGCCTGGAGGGTGCCGTAGCTCCACCGGTACCGCTGCTTCCACAGCTGGCCGACGGTGGTCGGGGCCTCGGTCCAGGCGCGGGCGCTCTCCTCGTACACGATGTGCCAGCCGGCCCGGCCGAGGGCGATGGTGACGTCGGTGTCCTCGGCCAGCGTGTCGTCGGTCATGCCGCCCACCTGCTCCAGCGCCTGGCGCCGGAACGCGCCGATCGCACCCGGGACGGTGGGCATGCAGCGCAGCGTCTCGTAGAGGCGGCGGTCGAGGTTGAAGCCGATGACGTACTCGATGTGCTGCCACTTGGCGATCAGGCCGCGGCGGTTGCCGACCTTGACGTTGCCGGCGACCACGCCGACCCGGGGGTCGGCGAACGGCTGGACCAGCCGGCGCACCGAGTCCGGCTCGAAGATCGTGTCGCCGTCGACCATGACGATCAGGTCGTGCCGGGCCAGCGCGACACCCGTGTTCAGCGCACTCGGCTTGCCGCCGTTGGGCTTGCGCACGACCCGGACGTTCGGCAGGCGCAGCGCCGCCACGATGTCGGCGGTGCCGTCGGTCGAGCCGTCGTCGACCACCACCACCTCGATGCCGCCGGGGTGGTCGCCCAGGGCCAGCGAGCGGACCGCCGCGGCGATGCCCTCCCGCTCGTTGTACGCGGGGACGATCACCGAGACCGGTTCGGTGACCGGCGGCCCCCAGGACCAGTCGCGGCGACGGCGGCGGGCCGCGTGCCGTGGTGCCAGGACGAACAGCAGCAGGGCCCGGCCGACGGTGAGCACCCCGACGAGCACGAAGAAGACGCCGAGCATCCCGAACATGCCGTCTGCCACGCGTACCGCGCCGACCAGCACGTGTCCCCGCCACCGCTCGTCGAGCGGGGCCGCCGTCTGCCCGCCGACCGGGCCTGATACGCCTGCCGCCGCGAACGTCTGGTTGAGCCCTTCGCTGACCGTGGTGAAGCGGTAGCCGCGCTCCAGCATCATCGGGATGTACCGGTCCAGCGCGGCCACGGTGCCGGACCGGTCGCCGCCCGCGTCGTGCCAGAGCGCGATCGTGCCGGCCGTCCCGTCCGGCGTGGCGTTGGCGACCATCTCCTCGACCGACGGAAGCTCCCAGTCCCGGCTGTCGACGTCGTTGACCACTGTGAGGTAGCCCAGTTCGCCGGCCTGCCGCAGCATCGGCCAGTCCCGGTCGGTGTAGGCGTCCGCGCGGGACGAGTACGGGAACCGCAGCAGCGACGGCCGGACGCCTGTGGTGCTGGCGACGGCGAGCTGCGTCTGCGCGTACTCCAGTTCCCGCCGCCAGTCCGGCAGCGCGGCGAGGTCGGGATGGGTGAACGTGTGCACGCCCAGCTCGTGTCCCTCGGTCACCAGCCGGCGGGTCACCTCCGGGTTGCGGACGACCTGTGAGCCGATGACGAAGAAGGTGCCCTTCACCTGGTACTTGTCCAGGACGCGCAGCACCTCCGGCGTCCACCGCGGGTCGGGCCCGTCGTCGAAGGTGAGCGCGACGGTACGCGGCGGCAGCCGGTGCGACTGGGTCCGGCCCTCCGCGCCGACGTTGACGATCGGGCCGCCCCCGATGACCGAGCTGGGGACCTCCCGCTGGCTGCCGGGCGTCACCCGGTTGTCGGGCACGAACGCGGCGTTCGTGTACGCCTCGACGACCAGCAGACCGGCCAGGACGACCACGACCATGGTGACCAGGGCCCAGCTCGGCCGGGGCAGCAGACGCCGCCCACGGGACCGGCGCGCGCCGGGGATCTGCCGCGCGCCGGGGGTCTGCCGGACGTCCAGCACGACTGTGGACGCGTCGTCCGGCCGCCGCCCGGCCCGGTGCCGGCGGGCGGCGTGCACGCGGCGCGGGTCCAGTGGGGCGGTGGGCTGGTCACCTGTCGACGGGCGGGCGGGCGCCTCGTCACTCATCGGCGGGATCGGCCGGCGCGACGGGGTCGGCGGGCGGGTCGACGACCGGCGGTGGATCGACAGCGGGTGGCGGCGGCACCTCGGCAGTGGGGGCGGTGGGCGGCGCGGTGGTGGCCGCCGGGGTGGTCCGCGGCACGGTCGGGGCGGTCCGGGTCGGCCGTGGGTACCGAGGGCTCGGCGAGGCCGTGGCGGCGGGGGCGACGGAGGTGGCCGGCACCCGCACCGGAGCGGTCCGGACGTCGGCGGGCGCGTCCGGCGTGGGACGGGTCACAGCGGGCGCGGGCGACGCCGGCGGGTTCGGCGAGGGCAGCCGCTGCTCGCTGGTCGGCTCGACGAACGGGATGACGCTGTCCGGGGCGATCGGCCCGCCGGCGAAGCTGACCCCGACCATGACCGTGTAGACCACACCCGCCGCGCCGGCGCAGTAGGCGAGACGGCGCAGCCGCCGGCGTCGCCGTCCGCTCGGGTCGACGAAGACGGGGGGCGATTCCGGTACGACGGGAATCAGTGCGGTCGGGCCATCCACGCGGCAAGTGTAGATGCGAAAAAGTCCCGCCTTCTCCCCTGGCTAGCCGGTGTGACCAGGCAGAACGGGCAGCACTGACCTCGATCTTGTAGGTTGGGTGCCGTGGCGCGCAGCGTGTACCTGACCGGCGTTGGTTCGGGCGGGGGAAAATCGACAGTGGCGCTCGGCCTGGCCGAGTTGTTGTCCCGCCAGGTGGAACGGATAGGTGCGTTCCGGCCGCTCGTCGCCGGTGACGGCACCGACCCGATCCTCGCCCTGCTCACCGAGCGCTACCGGATGGAACTGCCGGTCGACGAGCTGTACGGCGCCACGTACGCCGAGGCGAGCGCGCTCGTCGCGGACGGCCGCCGGGAGGAGCTGATCTCCCGGATCGTCACCCGCTACCGGGAGGTCGAGCGGCGCTGCCCGGCGATAGTGGTGGTCGGCAGCGACTTCGCCTACGGCGACGGCACCGGTCCCCGTGAGCTGGCCTTCAACGCCCGGCTGGCGACCGAGTTCGGCAGCGTCGTGGTGCCCGTCGTGGACGGGTTCGGGCAGACGCCCGACACGATCGCGGCGGCGCTGCGCGGCGCGTACCACGATCTGGCCGACCTCGGCGCGACGGTGATCGCGGCGCTGGCCAACCGCGTGCCGGAGCCGATGACGCTGCCCGAGCTGCCGGTGCCCGCGTACGCGATCCCCGAGGTGCCGACCGTGTCGGCGCCGACGGTGGCCGAGGTGGCGGCGGCGCTGCACGGCACGGTGCTCACCGGCGACGAGACCGCACTCGACCGCGACGTGCTCGACTACGTGGTGGGCGCGGCGCACGTGCCGACGCTGCTGGACCACCTCACCGACGGGGCGCTGGTGATCACCCCGGGCGACCGGGCGGACCTGCTGGTCGCCGCCGGCGCCGCGCACGTGGCCGGGCAGGTGTCGCTGGCCGGGCTGGTGCTCACGCTCGGCGAGCAGCCCGATCCGCGGGCCATGCGCCTGGTCGAGCGGATGAACACCGGGCTCCCCGTGCTGTCGGTGCCGAGCGACAGCTACGACACGGTGGCCGCGTCCAGCCGGATCGAGGGCCGCCCCAGCACCGCCAACCCGCGCAAGGTCGAGGCCGCGCTCGGCGCGTTCGAACGCTGCGTGGACACCGACGACCTGGCCCGCCGGCTGCGGGTCAGCCGGTCCGCGCGGGTCACCCCGCTGATGTTCGAGAACGACCTGATCGACAGGGCCCGCGCCCGGCGCCGCCGGCTGGTGCTGCCCGAGGGCGCCGACGAGCGGATCCTGCGCGCGACCGAGGTGCTGCTGCGCCGGGGCGTCGCCGAGATCACCCTGCTCGGCCGCCCGGACGAGATCGCCCGGCGGACCCGGGAGCTGGGCGTCGACCTCGGTGACGCCCAGGTCGTCGACCCGGTGACCAGCCCGTGGCGGGACGAGTTCGCGCAGGCGTACGCGCAGTTGCGCGCCCACCGCGGCGTCACCGTGGAGCTGGCGCACGACATCGTGGCGCAGCCCAACTACTTCGGCACGATGATGGTGCAGACCGGTCATGCCGACGGCATGGTCTCCGGCGCCACCCACACCACAGCCGCCACCATCCGCCCGGCCTTCGAGATCATCCGGACCGTGCCCGGCGTCTCCGTCGCCTCCAGCGTCTTCTTCATGCTGCTCGCCGACCGGGTGCTGGTGTACGGCGACTGCGCCGTCAACCCCGACCCCGACGCCGACCAGCTCGCCGACATCGCCATCTCGTCGGCCGACACGGCGGCCCGGTTCGGCATCGAGCCGCGGGTGGCGATGCTGTCGTACTCCACCGGCAGCTCCGGCGCCGGCGCCGACGTGGAGAAGGTCGCGGCGGCCACCAAGCTGGTCCGGGAACGCCGGCCGGACCTGCTGGTCGAGGGCCCGATCCAGTACGACGCCGCGATCGACCCGCAGGTGGCAGCCACCAAGCTGCCGGACAGCCCGGTCGCGGGGCGGGCCACGGTGTTCATCTTCCCGGACCTGAACACGGGCAACAACACGTACAAGGCGGTGCAGCGGTCGGCCGGGGCGGTGGCGGTCGGGCCGGTCATGCAGGGCCTGCGGCGGCCGGTGAACGACCTGTCCCGCGGCGCCACAGTGCCGGACATCGTCAACACGGTGGCGATCACCGCCATCCAGGCCGCCGCGGAGGCGTCGGAATGAGCCGCATCCTGGTCCTCAACAGCGGATCCTCGTCGGTCAAGTACCGGCTGTACGACGGCGACGACGTCCTGGACAAGGGCACGGTCGAACGGATCGGCGAACCCGGCGGCGGGCCGGCCGACCACGAGAGCGCGGTCCGGGAGATCATCGGCCGGCTCGACCTGACCGGGCTGACCGGCGTCGGCCACCGGGTGGTGCACGGCGGGCGGAAGTTCAGCGCGCCGGTACGCATCGACGACGCGGTCGTCGCCGCGATCGAGGATCTGGTGCCGCTCGCGCCGCTGCACAACCCGGCCAACCTCGCCGGCATCCGGGTGGCCCGGGAGGCGCTGCCGGACGTCCCGCAGGTGGCGGTCTTCGACACCGCGTTCCACCACACGCTGCCCGAGGCCGCCGCCACGTACGCGATCGACAAGGCCACCGCCGAGCGGTACGGGGTGCGCCGCTACGGCTTCCACGGCACCTCGCACGCGTACGTCTCGCGTCGCGTCGCCGACCTGCTCGACCGCCCGTACGACCAGCTCAACACGATCACGCTGCATCTGGGCAACGGGGCGAGCGCGTGCGCCGTCCAGGGTGGGCGCAGCGTGGCCACCTCGATGGGCATGTCCCCGCTGGAGGGCCTGGTGATGGGCACCCGCAGCGGCGACCTCGACCCGACAGTCATCTTCCACCTGCGCCGCGAGGGCGGCATGGTGGTGGACGACATCGACGACCTGCTCAACCACCGCAGCGGCCTGCTCGGGCTGACCGGCGTCAACGACATGCGCGAGGTGCTGGCCCGCCGCGACGCCGGTGACCCGGACGCGACGCTGGCGTTCGACGTCTACTGCCGCCGGATCACCGGTTACGTCGGCGCGTACTACGCGCTGCTCGGCCGGGTCGACGCGATCGCGTTCACCGCCGGGGTCGGCGAGCACGCCGCGCCGGTACGGGCGGCGTCGCTGGCCGGGCTGGAGCGGCTCGGTGTCGCCGTCGACCCGGCGCGCAACGACGGCCACGGCGACCGGCTCGTCTCCCCCGACGGCGCGGAGGTGGCGGTGCTGGTGGTCGGCACCGACGAGGAGCGGGAGATCGCCCGCGAGACCCGCGAGGTGCTCGCCGTCTGACCGCCCGGCCCTCCGCGCGGCCGGGCCGGATCAGCCACGGTCAGCCCGGGTCAGCCGGGTCAGCCCAGGGCGATCCAGGCGACCAGGGCGACCACCACGACGGCGGCGACGGCCACGCCGGCGATCAGCGGCAGGCGGGACGACGCCGACGCCGACGCGGCCGGCTCGGGAGAATCGACGAAAGCGCGGAACTGCGCGGTGTTGCCACTCGGGTCGGTGTAGTTCTCAGCCATGCGGCTGACCCTAGCGAAGCCGACCGGACCGGAATGTCCCGCCGGGCCGCCACCTGCGGATCCGGGTGGCGGGATCGGGCAAACCCGGCCACCCGGTGGAGGCGGGAGCCGCCCGGGTGGCGGCACCGACCGGCCCGGACGGCGGGCGCGGGCCGACCGCTCGGCTGCCTACCGTGCAGGTGTGAGGGGGCAGCGGCTGGTCGCCGCGCTGATGACGGCGCTGCTGGCCGGTTGCGGCCCGGCCGTGGCCACGCCCGACCCGGTCCCGGCCGCCGTCGGGCCCGCGCCGGAGCGCCCGTACTCGGTCGGGATGCGACAGTTCACGCTCGACCCGGACGGCAGGCGGCCGCTGCCGGTCACCGTCTGGTACCCGGCGCAACCACCGTCTCCCGCACGGCCGCACACGGCCGGCCCCGGCCCGACTGGTTCCGGCTCGGCCGGCCCTGGCTCGGCCGGTCCTCCTTCGGCCGGCCCTGGCTCGGCAGGTGCCGATCAGGCGCCGGTCCTGCCGGGCCCGCGCGGGCCGCGCGCTTCCTCCCTGCCGTCCGTCGTCGCGGCTCCCTCCGGACGCGCCACACCGGCGAGCCCCGGACCGCGTGTGCGGCCGGGTGCGCCGTTCGCGGCCGGACGCTTCCCGGTGGTCCTCTACAGCCACGGGCTGCGCAGCCTGCCCGCCCTGCACGCCGCGCTGACCACCCGCTGGGCCGCCGCCGGGTTCGTGGTGGTCGCACCCACCTATCCGCGTACGAACCAGCGCGCCCGCGCCTACACCCGCGACGACGTGCGCAACCAGCCCGCCGACGCCTGGCGACTGATCCGTCATCTGGTCCGGCTGGGCGCCCGCCACGGGGATCCGCTCGGCGCGCACATGGCCGTGGACCGGTTCGCCGCCGCCGGGCACTCGGCCGGCGGGCACACCACGCTCGGCATGTTCGCCTCCGGGCAGCCGTCCCCGGTACGGGCCGGAATCGTGATCGCCGGTGGCCGGATGGTCGCCGGGCTCTCCCGCCCACTCGCACCGATGCTGTTCGTGCACGGGAGCGCCGACCGGATCGTGCCGGAGTCGATCGGCCGGGCCGCGTACGCCCGCTGCCTCGGGCCGGCCGCCTTCCTGAGCCTCACCGGCCAGGGCCACGGCGAGTACCTGACGCCGGGACGGCCCGGCTTCGCCCAGGTGCTCGCCACCACCACCGACTTCCTGCGCTGGACGCTCTACGCCGACCGCGCCGCCCTGCACCGCCTCCCCACCGACGCGACAGCGCCCGGCACCACCCTCACCACCCGCGCCCTCCCCACCTGAAGCGTCCGCCTCCCACCCCCCACCTCCCACCCTCCCCCTTGTCCCGTCGATCATGAAGTTGACGGCGTCCGCTGTCCGGTTTGTCGCCGCCAACTTCATGATCGACCGGGTCTGGGCGGGGGTGAGGGTCTGGGCGGGCAGCGGGGTCCGGGCGGGGTGGGTAGCGTGCGCGGGGTGGACGGGGTGGCGGGTCGGCAGCTGGGGGCCATTCGGGAGGTCGTCGACGTCGCCGGCGCGTGCGGGATCGACGTGTGGCTGCGCGGGGGCTGGGCGATGGACTTCCACCTCGGCGAGGTGACCCGTCCGCATGTCGACGTCGACTGGTACTGCTGGCGGCGCGACGCCGAGACGCTGGCCGACCGGCTCGGCGCGCTCGGCTGGCGCCCCGACCCCCGGATGCCCGCCACGACGCAACTCGACCTGCTGCGCGACGACGTCGAGCTGAGCTTCGCGTACCTCGACCGGGACGCGGACGGCCGGGTCGTCGTCGGCGCCGGACCGTGGGCGGGCACCGCCCTGCCGGAAGGCATGCTGGCCGGGCCGCCCGGCCGGATCGGCCCGCTCGCGGCACCGGTGATCAGCGTCGCCGCGCAGATCGAGTTCAAGGAGATGTTCCCGGTCTGGATGCCGGAACGCCAGCGCCGGGCCAAGGACGCCGCCGACCTGGCTCGTCTCCGGGCGTCAGCGGGCGGTCACCCGCCGCGCTGACCGGGCCTGGCCGCCGCGATCGCGAGGCACAATCGAGTTCATGCGCCGTCGTCCCGCCGCCCTGATCACCGCCGCCGTGCTCGGCGCCGCCCTCACCGGCTGCTCGGAGCAGCCCACCGCCCCGGCCGGGCGGCCCGCCCCCGACGCCCCACCGACCAGTGCCACGCCGGCGCCGCGCGTAACCGCCGGCAAGGCGCCCACGGAGAGCTTCGCGGTCGGCGTACGCCAGGTGAAGCTGAACCGCGACGGCGACCGGCCGTTGCCGGTGACGCTCTGGTACCCGGCGGCGGGCGCGGCCGGTGGCGCGGTCGAACGTTCCGCCCCGGCGGCGGACGGGCGGTTCCCGGTGGTGCTGTTCAGCCACGGGCTCAGCGCCCGGCCGGAGGACTACCAGGCGCTGCTGACCCGCTGGGCGGCGGCCGGGTTCGTGGTCGCCGCGCCGCGTTTCCCGCACACCTCCCGGGGCACCGACGGCAACCCGCTGGACGTGCTCAACCAGCCGGCCGACGTGTCGTACGTGCTGACGCGCGTGCTCGCGCTCGGCGAGAAGGCGGGCGATCCGCTGCGCGGCCGGCTGGACCCGGAGCGGGTGGCCGCGACCGGGCACAGCGCCGGTGGCGTGACCACGATCGGGCTGTTCACCGCGGGCCGGGACGAGCGGCTGGACGCGGGCATCGTCTTCGCCGGCACCGCGCTCGGTGTGGGCACCGCGTTCGCCGGCGCCGCCGCGCCGCAGCTGTTCGTGCACGGCGAGGCCGACGAGGTGGTGTCGTACGCCGCCGGCAAGGCCGTGTACGACGTGGTGCCGTGGCCGAAGGCGATGCTCAGCCTGCCGAAGGGTGACCACGGCCGGGCGCTGCTCGGCGACGGCAAGGCGCTGGGCGTGGTCGCCGACACCACTGTCGAGTTCCTCCGCTGGACGCTCTACGGCGACCCGGCGGCGAAGAAGCGCCTCCCGGCCGACGCCGCCCGGGGCAACCTGGCCACCCTCGACGACCGCCTGTAAGGAAGGGCCCCTTCTTAACGTCTCCGGTAGAGAAGGGGCCCCTTCTTAACACGCCGCCCGCGCCGCGCGCCGTCCGCGTCAGGCGGTGTGGTCGACGACCACCTTGCCGAAGACGTCGCCGGAGTGCAGCCGGGCGAACGCCTCGGAGATCTCGCTGAACGGCACCACCCGGTCGACCACCGGGCGCACCTCGTGCTCGGCGCAGAACGCGAGCAGCTCGGTCAGCTCGTCCGGGGTGCCCATCGAGGTGCCGAGGATCTCCAGCTGCATGGCGAAGACCCGCCGCAGGTTGATCTTGGGCTCGTGCCCGGAGGTGGCGCCGGAGACCACGATCCGGGCCGTCGGGGCGGCCGACTTGAGCGAGTGGTCGAAGGTGGCCGCGCCGACCGTCTCGATCACCACGTCGACCCGTTCCGGCAACCGCGCGCCGGGTTCCAGCGCGGTCGCGCCCAGCTCGGCGATCCGTTCCCGCTTGGCGGCGTCGCGGCTGGTCGCGTACACCCGCTTGCCGAGCGCGACGCCGAGCGCGACGGCCGCGGTGGCCACGCCACCGCCGGCGCCCTGGACCAGCACCGACTCGCCGTCGGCGACCCGGCCCTTGGTGGTCAGCATCCGCCACGCAGTGAGCCAGGCCGTGGGCAGGCACGCCGCGTCGGTGGCCGACAGGCCGTCGGGCAGCGGCAGCAGGTTCATCCGGGGTACGGCGACACGCTCGGCGAACGTGCCCTGGTAGTGCTCGGAGAGGATGGAGACCCCGCGCGGGTCACCGGGGGTGGGCACCACCGGGTAGATGACCACCTCGTTGCCGTCCGGGTCGGTGCCGACCGCGTCGCAGCCCAGGATCATCGGGAGCTGGCCGGCGGTCAGGCCCACGCCGCGCAGCGACCATAGGTCGTGGTGGTTGAGCGAGCTGGCCCGGACCTGCACGGTGACCCAGTCGTCCTGCGGGTGGGTCGGCTCGGGACGGTCGCCGACGGCGAGCGCGGCGAGCGGGTTGTCGGCGTCGAAGGCCGAGGCATAGGCAGCACGCATGATCGGCACGGTAACAAGCTGAGCAGCAGTTAAGAAGGGGCCCTTCCTCTACCGGAGGCGTTAGGAAGGGCCCCTTCCTTACATCTCAGCGGCGGGCGACCCCGTCGCGGCGGGCGGCCTCCGCGACGGCCTCGGCCACCGCCGGGGCGACTCGCGGGTCCAGCGGCGACGGCACGATCGCGTCGGCGGTCAGCGACTCGGCCACCACGCCGGCGATGGCGTCGGCGGCGGCCACCTTCATCGAGTCGGTGATCCGGGTGGCCCCGGCGTCCAGCGCGCCCCGGAACACACCCGGGAACGCGAGCACGTTGTTGATCTGGTTCGGGTAGTCGCTGCGCCCGGTGGCGACCACCGCCACGTGCCGGGCGGCCACCTCGGGGTGCACCTCCGGGGTGGGGTTGGCCAGCGCGAACACGATGCCGCCGGGGGCCATGCCGGCCACCGCCGCCTCCGGGATCTGGCCGCCGGAGACGCCCACGAGCACGTCCGCGTCGCGCAGCGCCTCGGTGATGTCGCCCTGGCGGCCCTCGGCGTTGGTGAGCTCGGCCAGTTCGGCCTTGGTGCCGGTCAGCTCGCGGTGCCGGCCGATGATGCCGCGCGAGTCGCACACCACCACCCGGTCCGGGTCGACGCCGCCGGCGATCAGCATCTTGGTGACCGCCACCCCGGCCGCGCCCGCGCCGCTGACCGCCACCCGCAGGTCACCGAGCTTGCGGTTGAGCAGCGCCGCGGCGTTGCGCAGCGCGGCGAGCACCACGATCGCGGTGCCGTGCTGGTCGTCGTGGAAGACCGGGATGTCCAGCGCCTCGTCGAGCCGGCGCTCCACCTCGAAGCAGCGCGGGGCGCTGATGTCCTCCAGGTTGATCCCGCCGAACGAGGGCGCGAGCGCCTTGACCGTCGCCACGATCTCGTCCACGTCCTGGGTGTCCAGGCAGACCGGCACCGCGTCCACGCCGGCGAACTGCTTGAACAGCACCGCCTTGCCCTCCATCACGGGCAGCGCGGCGCGCGGGCCGATGTTGCCGAGACCGAGTACGGCGGAACCGTCGGTGACCACGGCGACGGTGTGCGACACCCAGGTGTAGGTGTCGACGAGCGCGGGGTCGGCGGCGATCGCCTCGCACACCCGGGCCACACCCGGGGTGTACGCGAGGGAGAGGTCCTCGCGGCTGGTCAGCGGCACTGTGGAGGCGACTGCCATCTTGCCGCCGACGTGCAGGCGGAAGACGGGATCGGCGGGGTCCGGGGTGGACGAAGACATGGTGACTCCAGGATCTGTCGAGCAGACGGACCGGCCGGCGTGGTCAGCGGTGGTCAGCGACCGGCGGCGCGGCGGTGCGGGGGTCACCCGGGCACTTTTCGAGCATAGTCACGCTTCGGCACCCAGTATGTGAGCGGGGTCATATCCGCTCCGGTCGTTACCGTCCCCTGACCCGTCCCGGACGCGGCCACCAGCGGGCCACCACCCGGCCCCGGACGTCGGCCACGCCGTACGCGCGGGAGTCGTCGGCGACGAACTCGTTGTCGCCGCGCAACCACCATCCGCCGTCGCGGGGTTCCACCGCCCGCTTGACGACGAGCAGGTCGGGACGGCTGCGGAACACCGCGACGACGACGTCGCCGGAGCGTACCGGCCGGCCTCTCGTGCGGACCAGCACCGCGTCGCCGTGACGCAGCGTCGGGGCCATGGACGGGCCGGTCACCAGCACCGGCACCAGCGGGCCGCGCAGGGCCGGAGGTTCACCGGTGGGCGCCATGTCACCTCCCAGCCCCGGAGGGCGTCTCCAGGAGTAATGTCGTCTTGGATCATCGCAAACAACCCATGGAGGACCCTGATGCGCCTTCCCCGCATCCTCACGCCCCGGGTGACGGCCAGCGCTCACTGCGACCTGCCCTGCGGCGTATACGACCCGGCCCAGGCCCGGATCGAGGCCGAGTCGGTCAAAATGATCTGCGAGAAGTACCAGGCCAACACCGACCCGGAGTTCCGCACCCGCGCCATCCTGATCAAGGAGCAGCGGGCGGAGCTGGTCAAGCACCACCTGTGGGTGCTCTGGACCGACTACTTCAAGGCGCCGCACTTCGAGAAGTACCCGCACCTGCACCAGCTGTTCAACGAGGCCACCAAGCTGGCCGGCGCGGCCGGCGCCAAGGGCGCCACCGACCCGGCCAAGGCCGACGAGCTGCTGTCGAAGATCGACGAGATCTCGAAGATCTTCTGGGAGACCAAGCAGGCGTGACGTCGCCCGACGGCACTCCGACGATCCGGCCGGTACGTCCCGAGGACGTACCGGCCGTCGTCGCCATGGTGCACGAACTCGCCGAGTACGAGCGCGCACCCGAGCAGTGCCACCTCACCACGGCACAGCTCGACGCGGCCCTGTTCGGCCCGTCCCCGGCGCTGTACGGCCACGTCGCCGTCGACGCCTCGGACCAGCCGGTCGGCTTCGCGCTCTGGTTCCTCAACTTCTCCACCTGGGCCGGCGTGCACGGCATCTACCTGGAGGACCTCTACGTCCGCCCGGACGCCCGGGGCACCGGCGCGGGCCGGATGCTGCTCGCCACGCTGGCCTCGATCTGCGTCGAGCGCGGCTACCAGCGCCTGGAGTGGTGGATGATCCACTGGAACCCGGCGGCCCGCTTCTACGCCGCGATCGGTGCCACGCCGATGGACGAGTGGACGCCGTACCGCCTGGCCGGGCCGGCGTTGCACGAGCTAGCGACGCACGCGACGGCCGCGCCCACGCGCCCCGCCCGCTGACCGGGTAGAGTCCCGCACCGGGGGGGAGGAGCCGTGACTCAACTGACCGGGCACCCGACGACCGATGACGACGTCGTCCACCTCACCGTGCCCGCCGACGGTGGTTACCTCGGCGTGCTCCGCACCGCCACGGCCGGCCTCGCGGCCCGGCTCCAGTTCGCCCTCGACGAGATCGAGGATCTGCGCATCGCCGTCGACGAGGCGTGCGCCATGCTGCTCGCCATCGCCACCCGCGACGCCGAGCTGGAGTGCCGGTTCGCTGTGACCGAGGACGCGCTCACCGTCGAGGTGACGGTGCCGACGGTCCGGGGCGCCACGCTGCCGTCCGAGTCGTCGTTCGCCTGGAAGGTGCTGACCGCGCTGACCACCGGGGCGAACGCCCACGCATCAGGCGGCCGGGCCACCATCTCGCTGCTGACCCGCCGCGCCGGCGGCTTCTGACCGACGCGCGGCCACGGCCCGGCGGCGGCCACGGCCCGGCGGCGGCCACGGCCCGGCGGCGTCCAGACCCGGCTGCGGTCCAGAACGGGCCGCGTCAAGACCGGGCGGCGCTCAGCCGGCCGGCTCGCCGAAACCCAGCGCGCGGTTGGTCGGACCGCTCACCAGCAGCCCGACCATGCCGATCCCGAGCGCCATCAGCGGTACCCCGAGCCAGCCCATGCCGCCCTCGATCATGAACCAGCCGACCGGCAGCAGCATGAGCTGGAGCACGATGGCCGGTGCGCGAGCCCCGGCACGGCGGCGGGACAGCGCGCCGCCGAGCGCCCAGAGCGCCACCGCGCCGCCGACGGCGAAGACGGTCACCAGCAGCGCCGAGGTCAGATCCGTCGTGTCGGCGGTGAGGTCGGACCAGATGAGCCACACCGCGATCAGCCCCAGCGCCACCGCCTGGGCACGTAGCAGGAGCACCGCGGCGCGCAGCGTGCCGGGGAGCGGGTCGGAGTCGATCGTCACGGGCGCCACGATACCGGTGGGTAGTCGCGGTACAGTGCCGCCCATGCGGGCCGTCCTGGTGGTCAATCCGAAGGCCACCACCACCAGCGAGCGCAGCCGGGACGTGCTGGTCCGGGCGTTGCGCAGTGAAGTCGACCTGTCGGTGCGCTACACCCGCCGACGGGGCCACGCCACGGACCTGGCCCGGGAGGCCGCCCAGGAGGGCGTCGACCTGGTCGTCACGCTCGGCGGTGACGGCACCGTCAACGAGGTGGTGAACGGCCTGATGGCGGCGGAGCCGCCGACGTTCCGTACCGGACAGACCTCGGCCGAGCGGCTGCCCGCGCTGGCCACCGTGCCGGGCGGTTCGACGAACGTGTTCGCCCGCGCGCTCGGGTTGCCCCGGGAGTGGCCGGACGGCACCAGCATGATCCTGGAAGGGCTGCGACTGGGCCGGTCCCGCACGATCGGGCTGGGCCGTGCGGACGACCGCTACTTCACGTTCTGCGCCGGCTTCGGGCTGGACGCGGCCGTCATCCGCCGGGTGGAGCAGGCCCGCAAGAAGGGGCGCGTCTCCACCCCGGCGCTCTACTTCCGTTCCACAGCGAGTCAGTACTTCGTCGGCTCGGACCGCCGCCACCCGTCGATCACGCTGGAGCGCCCGGGTGAGGCGCCCGCGACGGAGTTGGCCACGGCGATCATCCAGAACACCGCGCCGTGGACGTACCTGGGCGACCGCGAGATCAACCCGAACCCGGAGGCGTCGTTCGATCTCGGGCTCGACGTGCTCGCGTTGCGGCGGCTCCGGGTCGCCAGCACGGCCCGTACGGCGGTGCAGTTCTTCTCGAAGCAACCGGATCCGCACGGCAAGCAGGTGTTGCGGCTGCACGACGTGGCGGAGTTCACGCTGGTCTCGGACCGGCCGTTGCCGTTCCAGCTGGACGGGGACTACCTCGGCGAGCGGGAGAAAGTCCGATTCACATCCGTACCGGCCGCACTGAGAGTAATCTGCTAGGTCTCGGGTATCCCAGTCGGTTGACGCGGACCGCCCGCCGCGCGGGCGCGGTGGCCGCCACGCCGAGGAAGGGTGCCGGAAATGTCAGCAACGTCACGCAGACCGTACTACATTGATTATCGACTGTGGCACGCCGGGTAACCAGGGCTCTGGCAAACCCGGACAAATGGGTGGTGAGCCCGCTCACTGTTCGGAGTTTTTCCGAGCGTCACCCTTGACATCGCTGTAGTTCGTGAAAGTATTCACAAGCGAACTCGTGTTGCCGGGACATTGCCTGGATATGCTCGTTCGGTTGAGCTGTTCCAGCAGGTCCGGGCACCCCACAGCCTGCTCACGCTGCGCCGAATTGATGGATGCTGACCGTCACCATTCGGCAATGCGGACGCCTATAGAAATAGCAACAACGAAGCGTTATCTGGCCACCCACTAAGAATGAGGAGTGTTGCCGCCATGGACTGGCGCCACGATTCGGTCTGCCGCGACGAGGACCCGGAGCTGTTCTTCCCGATCGGGACGTCCGGCCCGGCCCTCCTTCAGGTGGAGCAGGCGAAGGCTGTCTGCCGGCGCTGCCCCGTGACCGACCAGTGCCTGCAGTGGGCGCTGGAGTCCGGTCAGGACGCCGGCGTCTGGGGTGGGATGAGCGAAGAGGAGCGTCGCGCGGTGAAGCGCCGCGGCGGCCTCCGGGTGTTGCGCGCTCACTCCGCCTGACCCGTACACGCTGACCGCCCCGGCCGGGATTCCGGCCGGGGCGTTCTGCTGTCCCGGACCGGGTCAGCCCGTCACCGCCTCCACCCGCCGCCGGACCAGGTCCGCCAGCTCCGGCAGGTCGGTCAGGGGGTCCGCCACCGCCACCGCGCCGGCCGACCGGGCCGACGCGCGTACCCCGTCGTGGAACCGGCCCGGCGCCAGGAAGTAGGCGGCCACCGCGACCCGGCGGGCGCCCGCGGCGCGCAGTCGCGTGACCGCGCCGCCGACCTCCGGGGGCGCCGCCGAGGCGTACGAGACGCGGCAGGGCACTCCGAGCCCGGCGCCGAACGCCGCGGCGACCCGGCCCACCGAGGCGCGCGCCGCCGGATCCCGGGTACCGGCCGCCGCCAGCACCACCGCGTCCAGACCACCCGGCCCGTCACCGGTCGCCTCCGCCAGACGGCGGCGCAGCCCGTCCAGCAGCCCGCCGTCCACCCCGCCACCGGTCGGCCCCAGCACATCCGTCACCCGTACCTCGATGTCCGCGCCGGCCGCCGCGACCGCCGCCGGGATGTCCACCTTCCGGTGGTACGCGGCGGTCAGCAGCAGCGGCACCAGGACCGCCCGGGAGTGACCGGCGTCGGCCAGCCCGCGCAGCACCTCGGCCGGCCCGGGATCGGTGTGATCGAGCCAGCTCGGCAGCACCGGACGGCCGGGGCAGGTGTCCGCCACGGCCCGGGCCAGCGCCCGGGTCGCCTCCGCCGCACGCGGGTCACGGCTGCCGTGCGCCACCAGCACCACCGGCGGCCCGGCGCTCAGGTGTGCAGGCCGCACTCGGTCTTCTCGAACATCGCCCAGCGCCCGGCACGCGGGTCCTCCCCCGCCTTCGTCCGCCGGGTGCACGGCCAGCAGCCGATCGAGCCGTAGCCGCGGGCGAACAGCTCGTTGACCGGGATGTCGTACCGGGCCACGTAGGCGTCCACCTCCCGCTGCGTCCAGGCCGCTATCGGGTTCACCTTGACCTTGCCGCGCCGCGCGTCGAAGCCCACCACCGGCGTGTTCGCCCGGGTCGGCGACTCGTCCCGGCGCAGCCCGGCGGCCCAGGCGTCGTACCCGGACAGCGCCCGCTCCAGCGGCTCCACCTTGCGCAGCTGGCAGCAGTCGTCCGGGGACCTGTTGAACAGGCGCGGACCGTACTGGCCGTCCTGCTGCCCCACAGTCATCCGCGGCCGGATGGAGCGCACCCGCACCGGCATCCGCCGGGCCACCTCGTCGCGGACGCGCAGCGTCTCCGGGAAGTGCAGGCCGGTGTCCAGGAACACCACGTCGACGCCGGGCGCGACCCGGGAGACCAGGTGCGCCACCACGCCGTCGGCCATCGAGCTGGTCACGCAGAACCGCTCGCCGAACGTCTCCACCGCCCACCGGGCGATCTCGATCGCGGGCGCGTCGGCCAGCTCCCGGCCGGCCTCCTCGGCCAGCGCGCGCAGCTCCTCCGGGTCGCGGCGCGTCGGCTCGGCCGCGCCGATCAGGCCGAGGCCGGCGGCGGAGACGAGGCCGCTCACCGGGTCACCGCCCGGCTCAGCAGGCCGGTGAACTTCACCGCGAAGACCCGCGCGCAGGCGTGGCACTCCCAGGCGCCGTGCCCGGCCTCGTGCGGTCGCAGGTCCTCCTCGCCGCAGTACGGGCAGTAGAGAGGCGCAGATCGGGCATCGCTCATCGGAGCTCCTCCTCGTCGACTCTGATCACCCAGTTGGCGAACGTCTCACCCTCGGTCCGGCCGGCCAGGTAGCGGCGGGCGAGCCGTTCCACGTACTCCGGAAGCTCCTCGGCGGTGGTCTTCAGACCGCGCAGCTTGCGGCCGAAGCCGGCGGTCTGCCCCTGCGCCATGCCGAGGCCGCCGCCGAGGTGCACCTGGAAGCCCTCGACCTGCCGGCCGTCCGGGCCGACCACGAGCTGGCCCTTGAGCCCGATGTCGGCGACCTGGGTGCGGGCGCAGGCGTTCGGGCAGCCGTTGAGGTGGATGGAGATGTCCGCGTCGAAGTCGCGCAGCCGCTCCTCCAGGCGGGCGACCAGCTCCTCACCGCGCCGCTTGGTCTCGACGATGGCGAGCTTGCAGAACTCGATGCCGGTGCAGGCCATCGTGCCGCGCCGCCAGGCCGACGGCCGGGCCTCCAGGCCGATCCCGCGCAGCGCCGTGACCAGCGAGTCGGTCCGCTCCGGCGCCACGTCCAGCACGAGCAGCTTCTGGTACGGCGTGAGCCGCACCCGGTCGCTGCCGTGCGCCTCGACCACGTCGGCGAGCTGCGCCAGCTGCGTGCCGGACACCCGGCCCACCACCGGGGCCGCGCCCACGTAGTTCGCGCCGTCACTCTGCTGGTGCACGCCGATGTGGTCGACCGGCTTCGCCGGCAGGTCGGCGGCCGGACCGTCGAGCAGCGTGCGGCCCAGGTACTCCTTCTCCAGCACCTCCCGGAAGCGCTCCACGCCCCAGTCGGCGACCAGGAACTTCAGCCGGGCCCGGTTGCGCAGCCGACGGTAGCCGTAGTCGCGGAAGATGCCGACCACACCGGCCCACACGTCCGGTACCTCGTTCAGCGGCACCCAGACGCCGAGCCGCTTGGCGAGCATCGGGTTGGTGGAGAGCCCGCCGCCGACCCACACGTCGAACCCGGGCCCGTGCTCCGGGTGCTCCACGCCGAGGAACGCGATGTCGTTCGCCTCGTACGGCGTGTCGACCAGCCAGGAGATCGAGGTCTTGAACTTGCGGGGCAGGTTGGAGTACGCCTTGTCGCCGACGTACCGGCGGACGATCTCGTCGATCGCCGGCGTCGGGTCGAGCACCTCGTCCCGGGCCACCCCGGCGACCGGGCTGCCCAGCACGATCCGGGGGCAGTCGCCGCACGCCTCGGTGGTCTGCAGGCCGACCGCCTCCAGCCGGCGCCAGATCTCCGGCATGTCCTCGACCCGGATCCAGTGGTACTGGATGTTCTGCCGGTCGGTGATGTCGGCGGTGTCCCGGGCGAACTCGCGGGAGATGTCCGCGATCACGCGGAGCTGGGCCAGGTTGAGCTGGCCGCCGTCCACCCGGACCCGGAGCATGAAGAACTCGTCCTCCAGCTCGTGCGGCTCCAGCACCGCGGTACGCCCGCCGTCGATGCCGGCCTTGCGCTGGGTGTAGAGGCCCCACCAGCGGAACCGGCCGCGCAGGTCCTGCGGGTCGATCGAGGCGAAACCGTTGTGGGCGTAGATGTTCTCGATCCGGTCCCGCACGTTCAGCGGGTCGTCGTCCTTCTTGATCCGCTCGTTGGGGTTGAGCGGCTCACGGTGTCCGAGCGCCCACTGCCCCTCGCCGCGTGGCCGGCGGGGCGCACGGGCGGCAGGCGCCGGGGTGTCGGGACGGGTCGGGGTGCTGCTGACCGCCATCGCGGCGTCCTCCATGGTCTGCTGCGGTGCCTGGAGCGCGGACGCGGCGGCCGGCCCTGGAGAGGGCCGTGGACGGCGATGTCGATGACGGCCGGCGCGAGTACGCGCCCGAGACGGAAAGGTCGGGCGTCGTCAGTGGGCCGGACAGATCGCGCTGCGCACGCGGCCGTAATCGACGTGGCGACGAGCCACGAAGCGGCGGACGACAGCGGCGGTCATGTGCCTCATGCTGCCACACCACGCCCCGCACGACCACAGCTCCGCACTGTGATCCCACATCACGGGCCCACCACCCCCACATCGACCCCCATCCCCCTCCCCGCCCTCTCCCCCTCCCCGCCCTCTCCCCACCCCCTCCCCGGTGATCAAGGAGTTAACGTCCCCCAACCCACCACCCCAGGCCGCAATCTCCTTGGTCAACAAGCTCAACCCCACCCACCCGCTCCATTGATCATGAAGTTGGCGGGGACAAAAGGGACGGTGCGTGCCGTCAACTTCATGATCGACCGGGTCCGGGCGTGGGGCCGGGGCGAGGGCCGGGTCGGGGGGCCGGGTCGGGGGCCGGGTGGGTGGGAATCGGTGGAGCGGACGGGCGGGAAGGGCTGGGCGTGTGAGGCTGCGGGGGTGAGGAGGTTCGCGCCCGCGTCCGTCCGCAGCCGGCCGGGTCCGGTGGTGTGGGTGATACCCGGACTGCTCACGCTCGCTGTGACACTGACCGGCATCGGGCACGCCCAGCCGTGGCGGGACGAGCTGGCGACCTGGAGCGCCGCCATTCGCCCGGTACCGGACCTGGTCCGGATGACCCGCACGATCGACGCCGCTACCGGGCCGTACTACCTGCTCATGCACGGCTGGACCGCCCTGGCCGGCGCGTCGCCGACCGCGCTGCGGCTACCCTCCGCGCTCGCGATGGCAGTGGCTGCCGCGCTCACCGCCCGCCTCGGCGCGATGCTCGTCGGCAGTCGCGCCGGGCTGCTGGCCGGACTGCTGTTCGCGGTGCTGCCGGTCACCTCGCGGTACGGCCAGGAGGCCCGCCCGTACGCCCTCGCCACGCTGTTCGCCGTGCTGGCCACGCTGTTGCTGGTCGAGGCGCTGCGCCGGCCGACCTGGCGACGCTGGGCCGGGTACGCCCTCGCCGTCGCCGCGCTCGCCCTGCTCCACCTGATCGCGCTCACCCTGCTCGCCGCCCACGCCGTGGTGGTGCTGCTGACCGCCGCACGTGGCCCCGCGGCGGTCGTCGATCCGCCCGGCCGGTCCCGAGCCGAGATGCCCGACGCGAGCCGGCCATGCCGCAGACACCCGTGGCGTTCCACCCAGCCACGAGATCGAGCGCCGGTGGAACGCCACGGGTGTCACGGCGCCCCGCAGACACCCGCGGCGCTCCACCCAGCCACGAGATCGAGCGCCGGTGGAACCCCACAGGTGTCACCGCATCCCGGGAGCAGGGAGCACGGCACGGACGCGCCGGAAGCGGAACGGCAGGACGTGACCGGCGAGGCTCGGGAGGGGTCGGCGCCCGGCCGACGGGTGCTGGCCGGGTGGCTGCTGGCGCTGGTGCCGGTCGTCGTGCTCGTCACCCCACTGGCGCTGGCGGCGCGGGGGCAGCGTGGACGGCAACTCGACTGGGTGGACCCGGCGCGCCTGCCCGACCTGGCGGCGTTGCCGGGCGCGCTGGCGCAGAGCGGTGTCGTCGGCGGGTTCGTGCTCGCGCTCGCGGCGCTCGGCGCGGCCCGGCTGGGTCGCCGGGCGCTGCTGCCGGTCGCCGCCGTGCTGCTGCCGGTGGTGCTGGTCTTCGCCGCCGGAACGATTGTGCCGCTGTGGGTGACCCGCTACCTCGTCTTCACCGTGCCGTTCGCCTGTGTACTTGCCGGCGCCGCGCTGGCTGCCGCGCGGGTCACTCCCGCGCCGGCCCGAACGCCGGGAACAGCGACGCCCGCCGAACCCGAGCGCACGGCGACACCCGCCGCAGCCGGCCGCACTGCCGCGCCCGCGGAAGCAGAGCAGGGACCGACGTCGCCGCGCGGACGGACCGCGGCGGGAATCGCGGTGGTGGTCCTGGCCGGGCTGCTCGGGCTGCCCGACCAGGTGGCCCTGCGCCGTACCCACGAGTGGCCGCGCAGCGCACCGGTCGACTACGCGGGCGCGGCCGGGATCATCCGCGCCGAGCAGCGGCCGGGCGACGCGATCGTCTACTCGCCCCGGGACGGGTGGCTGTTCCCGGATCTCGGCATGGCGTACCACATGGGGCGGAGGCTGCCGCGCGACGTGCTCGTGGTCCGCGACCAGCGGCAGGACGCGAGCCTCTGGGCCGTGGAGTGCGACGACCCGGCGCGGTGCCTGGCCGGGGTGGACCGGGTGTGGCTGGTGGTCACCGGCCGCCGCGCCGACCCGCCGGCGGCGGTGCCTGGCGCGAAGGGCGACGCGCTGCGCGCGGGCTACACGGTGCGGCAGGTGTGGCCGCGGCCGGGGATCACGGTGGCCCTGCTCGTCCGGTGAGGCGGTCGGTGGTGCCGCGGGCCAGCGGTACGACGATGGCCGCCTCGGTGCCGCCGTCGGCGCCGTTGCGCAGGTCGATGGTGCCGCGCAGCTCGCCGGTGACGAGCGCCCGGACGATCTGGAGGCCCAGGTTGCCGCCGCGTTCGGCGTCGAACTGCTCGGGCAGCCCTCGGCCGTTGTCGGTGACAGTGACGTGCAGTTGCTTGCGGGCCCGGTGCGCGGAGACCACCACTTCGGGCCGGGGCGCGGAGACCACGGCCTCGGGCCGGGCCGCGTCCGCGGGCGACGGGGCACCGGCCTCCTCGTCGGCCGGCGGGAAGCCGTGTTCGACGGCGTTGAGCAGCAGCTCGTTGAGCACCATCACCAGCGAGGTGGCGATCTCGGCGGGCAGTACGCCGAAGGTGCCGCGGCGGCGCATGCCGACGCTCACCTCGGTGGCGGCGACCTCGGTGGCGGCGCTGGCGACCCGGTCCACGATGCCGTCGAACTCGACCGCCTCGTCGCTGGACATGGAGAGCGTCTCGTGGACGAGAGCGATCGAGGCGACCCGGCGTACCGACTCTTCGAGCGCCACCCGCGCCTCGGGCATGGCAACCCTCCGGGCCTGGAGGCGCAGCAGCGCGGCGACGGTCTGGAGGTTGTTCTTCACCCGGTGGTGGATCTCCCGGATGGTGGCGTCCTTGGTGATCAGGGCGCGGTCGCGGCGGCGTACCTCGGTGATGTCGCGGACCAGCACCAGCGCGCCGATCGGCACTCCGGCGGGCATCAGCGGCAGCGCCCGGGTGAGCATGGTGGCGCCCCGCGCGTCGATCTCCCGGCGGGGTGGCGCCTCGCCGCGCAGCGCGGCGAGCACGGCGTTGCCCGCGTCGGTGCCTTCGAGGGGGTCGCCGGCGAGCCGGCGATGCAGCTTGGCCAGGTCCTCCCCGACGAGGTGGGAGGCGTAGCCGAGGCGGCGGTACGCGGACTGCGCGTTCGGGCTGGCGTAGGTGACCTTGCCGTTGGCGTCGAGCCGCACCAGGCCGTCGCCGACCCGAGGTGCCGAGGTGGTCTCGCCGGGGTGCCGGGGCGGCGGGAACGTGCCGTCGGCGATCATCTGAGCGAGGTCGTCGGCGGTGGTCAGGTAGTTCAGTTCGAGCTGGCTCGGGGTGCGCGCGGTGGACAGGTTGGTGTCCCGGCCCACCACGGCGATCACCTCGCCGGCTTCACCGTCGCCGGTGCGCAGCCGGACCGGGATCGCCTCGTGGCGGGCCGGGACGTCGCCGTACCAGACCGGGTCGCCCTCGCGCCAGATCCGTCCCTGCCGGTGGGCCACCTCCAGGTGGGCCACCTCGGCCCCGCCGACGATGCGCCCGACCTGGTCGTCCAGGTAGGCGGTCGGCGCGGTGGTGGGACGGACCTGGGCCACGCAGAGGAACGTGCCGTCACCGTCCACCGGCACCCAGAGCAGCAGGTCGGCGAAGGACAGGTCGGACAGCAGCTGCCAGTCGCCGGCGATCCGGTGCAGGTGGTCGATGTCGGCCGGGCGGAGCGCGGTGTGCTCCTCGGCGAGGTCACGGAGGGTGGACACGCCACACAGCGTGCCACGCCGGACCTCACATCGTCGCCGTGACCTTCTTCAAGCCGCGCGGCGCGTCCGGGTCCTCGCCCCGGGCCAGGGCCAGGGACAGCGCGAGCCGTTGCAGCGGCAGGATGTCGAGCAGCGGCGCGTACCGCTCGTCGACCTCGGGAACCGCCATCCGGGTCTCGCCGACCTCGGCGGAGCCGACCACGACCACGTCGGCGCGGCGTTCGCCGAGGCGGGGCAGCACCTCGCGCATCGACGTGCCGCCGGGGCCGGAGCCGACCACGGCGAGCACCGGGACGTCCGGGTCGGTCATGGCGAGCGGGCCGTGCAGCAGGTCGGCGCCGGAGAAGGCGAGCGCCGGGAGGTACGACGTCTCCATCAGCTTCAGCGCCGCCTCCCGGGCGGTCGGGTACGCGTACCCCCGGCCGGTGGTGACGAGCTGGGCGGCGAACCGGTAGCGCGGGGCGAGCCGGGCCGGGGTGTCGTCGGCGAGCGTCTGCGCGGCCAGCTCGGGCAGGCGGCTCAGGGCGGCGTGCTCCTCGGCGGGCAGCACGCCGTCGCCGGCGCGTACGCCCTCGATCAGCATGAGCAGCGCGAGCAGCTCGGCGGTGTAGGTCTTGGTGGCCGCGACCGCGCGCTCGTGGCCGGCGGCGATGTCGACGCTCAGCTCGGCGGTCTCCACCAACGGCGAGCCGGGGTTGTTGGTGACCGCGAGGGTGAGCGCGCCGGACGCGCGGGCGACCCGCAGCACCTCGGCCAGGTCGGGCGAGCCGCCGCTCTGGCTGACGCCGACGACGAGCGCGTCGGAGAGGTCGGGCCGGGCGCCGAAGACGGTGATCGCGCTCGGGGAGGCCAGCCCGGCGGGCAGTCCGAGGCGGATCTCGGTCAGGTAGGCCGCGTAGAGCGCGGCGTGGTCGGAGGTGCCCCGGGCGGTGAAGACGACGTGCCGGGGGCGGCGTTCGGCGACGACGGCCGCCACCTCGGCGATGGCCGCCGCGTGCTCGGTGGAGAGCAGACGCTCGTAACCGGCCGGCTGCTCGTCGATGTCGGCGGCCATACCGGCCCCTGCTTGCGTCACTCCGGAACCTCCTTCTGCGCGTTTCCCGCGCGTTCGATGCTCAGTCTTGCACGTTTCAGTAGCCTCAATCAACGCAACGAGCAGGAGTGCGCAGTGGATCACTAACTGACGGAAGATCCCCTAGGCTTGCCCGGCTGACCGACCCGACCCGCCGAGAGGACGACGTGCCCGAGGACGACGCCGCGCTGTCGGCGGAGGAGGAACTCGCGCTGGCCCGGCTTGCGCTGGGCGAGGGCGACCTGCGGCACGCCGCCGACCACGTGGCCGCCGCGCTGGTCCGCTCCCCCACGCTGCCCGAGGCGCACGAGACGCTCGCCCGGCTGAACGCGGCCAGCGGCGGCGACCTGGACCTCTTCCCGCTCGGTCAGCAGGCGTTCGTCGGCGCCGTGGTGGCCCGCGCGCACCTGCTCGCCGCCGCCGGCCGGCCCGCCGAAGGGCTCGACCTGCTCGCCGCCGCCACCGGCTACGCGCCGGCCGCGCCCTGGGCCGCAGTGCCCTGGGTGACCGCCGCCGACCTGCCGGAACGCCTCGATCCCGAGCGCACCGCCCGGATCCTCATGCAGGTCTGCGCGGCGGCGCCGGACCCCGCGCCGCGCCGGCTGCGCGAGCCGCTCGCGCCGTACCTCACGCTGGCCCGCAACGCGATCACCGTCCATCCGGCCCATCCGCTGCTGCTGGGCGCGGCGTCCGCGCTGGCCCGGCGCCTCGGCGAGGTCACCCTCGCCGTCACCTGGGCCACCCGGGGGGTACGCGCACAGCCCACCAAACTCGGCGAGGTGTGGCTCGGGTACGCGTACCGCGGCGCCGGCCGGACCGCCGAGGCGCTCGCCGCACTGGAACGCGCTGTCGCGCTCGACCCCGACGACCTCGCTGTCTACGCGGACATCGCCGGCACGCTGGCCGACAACGGCCGGCTCGACGCGGCGCTGGGCTGGATCGACCGGGCGCTGGCGAAGGACCCCACCTTCGACTGCGCGGTGCACACCGCGCACCGGCTGCGCTACCTGCGCGACGGCGACGTGGACCACCTGGTGGCGCTCGCCGACTTCGTCCGCGACCACCCGGACGACACGCACGAGCACGGTGACCTCGCCGAGTGCTGCCGGGGCCGCCCCTGGCTCGGGCAGGTGACCCCGGCCGGCGACGACACCCCGGCCCTCGACGGTCCCGCCCCCTCGGCGGCAGCGGTACGGCGGCTCCAGCAGCTCGCGCACCCGGCGTGGGCGCACCCGCCGGCCGCGTACGACGCCGCGGTCGGGCTCGCCACACTGGACCTCGCCGACCTGCTCGCCCTGCTGGCACACCCACCGGAGGCACCGGCGACAGCGCTGGGCCGGGTGCTCGGCGGGCAGGATCCGGCACTGTGGACGCGCTGCGCGCAGGTCTGGGCCTGCCTCGGCCTGCTGCACCACCGCACCGACGAGCCGTGGGAGCTGTCGACCCGGCGTCGGGTGCTGGGGGAACTGGCCGCCGGTGATCTCGGCCCGGCCGCCGAGGCGGCACTGTTCGCCCTGGTCACCGCCGCCTGGGTGCACCCGGACACCCGCGCCGACGTAGCAGCGCTGGTGTCCGGGCGGGTCGCCGAGGTGGCGGCCGGGCCGATGCGGCGCACCCCGGTGGCGGTGTCACTGGCGTACCTGGCGCGGGCCACCCCGGCCCTCGACCCGGCCACCCGTGCCACCGCCGACTCGCTCATCGCCGGCGCCGCCGGCGGTCCGCTGCGCCGTCTCTGGCGACGGTTCACAGCCCTGTTCCGCCGGAACTGACCGCCGCCACTTCGCCGAAGTGGCGCGATCAACTCGCCCTCGACCCCGCCACTACCCCGAGCTGGCGAGCAGCGGGCGCGAGGCACGTCAGGCGACGGGGGCCTTGCCGAGCGCGGCCTCGGCCTCGTCCTCCGGTGTGGCGCCGGCCGGCGGTACGTCGTTCGTCGCGCGCAGCGGCACCTCCTTGATGAACCAGGCGAGCACCGGTACGGCCACCGTGAAGAGGACCGCCCAGAAGAAGACGTGCGAGATGGCGTCGGAGAGGCCGCCGAGCACCGCCTCGCGCATCGGGCCGGTGAGCTTCTTGAGTGCCTCCAGGTCCATCGCGCCGCCCTCGCCGCCCTCGCCGCCCGAGCCCGCGAACGCGGAACCGGCGGCCGAGTCGGCGAGGCGGTTGGCGAAGATCGCGCCGAAGAGGGAGACGCCGAACGAGCCGCCGATGGACCGGAAGAAGGTCGCAGCGCCGCTGGCCGCGCCGAGGTCCTTCTGTTCCACGCTGTTCTGCGCGATCAGCATCGAGGTCTGCATGAGGAAGCCCATGCCGACACCGAGCACGATCATGTAGATCGAGGACTGCGCCTTGCTGGTGTCCACGTCCAGCAGGCTGAGCAGGCCCATCCCGGCGACCATCACCACGCCGCCGACGATCGGGAAGACGCGGTAGCGGCCGGTCCTGGTGATGGTCCGGCCGACCACGAGCGACACCACGAGCATGCCGAACATGAGCGGGAGCAGCAGCAGGCCGCTGTTCGTGGCCGACGCCCCCTGGACGGTCTGCTGGTAGAGCGGCAGGAAGTTCATCGCGCCGAACATGGCGAAGCCGAGCAGGAACCCGATCACCGAGATCAGCGCGAAGTTGCGGTTGGCGAAAAGGCTCAGCGGCAGGATCGGCTCCGGCACGCGCCGCTCCACCACCGCGAACGCGCCGAGGGCGAGCACCGCCAGCACGGCGAGGCCGAGGATCTGTGGCGATACCCAGTCGCACTCGTTGCCGCCCCACGTGGTCACCAGCACGATCGCGGTGATGCCGACGGACAGCAGCGCCGCGCCCAACCAGTCGATCTTGTGCTCGGTGCGGTACTTCGGCAGGTGCATGGTGGTGGCGAGGATCAGCAGCGCCGCGCCGCCCAGCGGCAGGTTGACGTAGAACGCCCAGCGCCAGGAGAGGTTGTCGGTGATGAAGCCGCCGACGAGCGGACCGGCGACCATGGCGATGGCCATGATCCCGGCGATCATGCCCTGGTAGCGGCCCCGCTCGCGCGGCGGGACCAGGTCACCGATGATCGCCATGACGCCGACCATCAGGCCACCGGCGCCGAGGCCCTGGACGGCGCGGAAGGCGATCAGCTCGGTCATGCCGGTGTCGGCGCCGCCGAAGACGCCGGAGCCGGACATGCCGCAGAGCGCGGAGCCGACCAGGAACACCACCACAGCGGTGAGGAAGACCGTCTTGCGGCCGTAGAGGTCGCCGAGCTTGCCCCAGATCGGCGTGGAGACCGTCGTGCCCAGCACGTACGCGGTGACCACCCAGGTGAAGTGGTCGGCGCCGCCGAACTCGAAGACGATCCGCGGCAGCGCGGTGCTGACGATCATGTTGTCGAGCATCGCGAGCATCATCGCGATCATCAGACCGAACAGGACGACCCGGACATTGGGTCTCGTGGTCACCTGGGCTGGTTGACTCATCGGTAGGCTCCCCCGCAGATCGGATGATCGACTTACTTGCCGCCCGGCTAGTTTGCTTACTAGCCGGACGGTAAGCTGATGGCGGGCGCACGTCAAGCGGATTGGAAGGATGTCGGCCGGTGAGGGAGACCACAGGTGGCACGCGCGAGCGGATCCAGGCCGTCGCCTTGGAACTCTTCACCGAGCAGGGCTACGAGAAGACGTCGCTGCGGGAGATCGCCGAGCGGCTGGGCGTGACCAAGGCGGCGCTCTACTACCACTTCAAGAGCAAGGACGAGATCGTCACCAGCCTGGTCGACGACCGGCTGCGCCGGATGGACGAGCTGATCGCCTGGGCCGCCGACCAGCCGCCCACCCTGGCTACCCGGCGCGCCCTGATCGGCAGGTACGCCGACAGCATGTTCGCCGGCGACCTGCCCCAGGTGATGCGCTTCTTCGAGCAGAACCAGACCGTGCTCAAGAGCCTGGTCGCCGGCCAGCAGATGCGGGACCGGATGATGCGGCTGGCGCACGAGCTGTGCCGGGGCGACGACTCGCCCGCCGCCCAGCTCCGTGCCGCGCTCACGCTGTTCGCGGTGCACAGCAGCTGGTTCGCGGTACGCGTGCCGGGCATCACCGACGACGAGCGCAAGCGGATCGCGCTCCAGGTGGCCGACGAGTTGCTCGCCAAGATCGGCGAGACCGGCCAGGGCTGAGCCGGTTCAGCCCGCCGCGGTCAGATCCAGCCGCAGGCCACGCAGGTCGATGCCGGGCAGCGGCGTCCAGTCCTTCTCCGGGTACCTGACGAAACCGAGCCGCTCGTAGAGGCGGTGTGCGTTCGCCGCCATCCCGGCGCGGACGCAGATCACCACGGCGGTGCAGCCCAGCTCCGTGGCGCGCGCCACGCACGCGGCCGCGAGCGCGGCGCCCGCGCCCCGGCCCTGCGCGGCCGGATCCACAGCGAGCATCCGGAACTCGGCCTCGCCCGGGCCGGCCAGTTCGGCGTACGGGGTGCCGGGCAGCACGAACGTCACCGCGCCGAGCACCTGGCCGGTGGCGTCGTCGACGGCCACCAGCACCTCGCCGGTCTCGGCGCGGCCGGCCACGTCGGCGAGCACCGGCGCGTACCCGCTCTCGTCCTTGAGCTGGCCGTCCGCCTCGTACGCGGCGACTGTCAGCCGGGCCACGGCCGGGAAGTCCGCCGGCTCGGCGCGGCGCACCCGGAGGCCGGTCAACCGATCTCCGCGATCAGGTCGCCGTCCTGCACCACGTCGCCCTCGTTGACCGCCAGCTTCTGCACCACGCCGTCGGACTCGGCGACCACCGGGATCTCCATCTTCATCGACTCCAGGATGACGAGGGTGTCGCCCTCGGACACCGTGTCACCGGCCGACACGACGACCTTCCAGACGTTCGCCACCATCTCGGCGCGGATCTCCTCGGCCATCTCGGCCCTCCCTCTCCCCGACAGCTCCCCGACAATCCTGCGAACGGTATCCAATCATGACGCCGGTCACGCCGGGCCGCGCACCACCGCCGCGCGCGATCCGCCCCGCCGCGCCCCGACCGCCGGCGACGGCACTAGCATCGTGCGGGTCGGCCACCGGCGAGCCCGGAGGGCCGCACCGCGACCTCCGCCGCGCCCAGCCGCGGACGGAACCGTGACCAGCACAAGGAGGCAGAGCATGGCGAAGAAGGCCCGCAAGAAGAAGGCCCGTAAGAAGAGCAGCGCCAACCACGGCAAGCGCCCCAACTCCTGATCATCCGATCAGGCGGCGCAGTCGCCGGACAGCGCAACGGCCCGGGTCCGTGATCGGACCCGGGCCGTTGCGTCGCTTGTCAGTCGGCCAGTTCGCGGGACTCGGTGCTCTCGAAGACCACCAGCTCGGTCAGCCGCAGGCGCAACCGCTCACGCAGCTTCTCCGGGGCCGCCTCGTTGCCGCAGCACCGGGCCACGAGCGCCTTGACCTCCTGCTCGATGCCGTACTCGCGCAGGCACGGCCCGCACTCGTCCAGGTGGTGCCGGATCAGCACCCGGCGCTCCTCGGCGCACTCCAGGTCGAGGTAGAGGTAGACCTCGGCGAGCACCTCGCGGCAGTCCGTCTCGTGCGGTTGTCCACAGCTCACGGTCACACCTCCCGGCCGGCGGCGGCGGTCGAACCCTTCTTCGACGAGGCGGCGCTGAAACCCCGCTCCGCCGCGTACTGCTCCAGCAGCTTCCGCAGATTACGTCGGCCACGGTGCAGACGGGACATCACGGTGCCGATCGGCGTGCCCATGATGTCGGCGACCTCCTTGTAGGAGAAGCCCTCGACGTCGGTCAGGTAGACGGCCAGGCGGAACTCCTCCGGCAACTGCTGGAGGGCCTCCTTGACGTCGCTGTCCGGCAGCCGGTCGAGCGCCTCCGTCTCGGCCGAGCGCAGGCCGCTGGACGTGTGCGACTCCGCCTCGGCGAGCTGCCAGTCGGTGATCTCCTCGGTCGGCGCCTGGATGGGCTGGCGCTGCCGCTTGCGGTAGGTGTTGATGTAGGTGTTGGTCAGGATCCGGTAGAGCCAGGCCTTCAGGTTCGTGCCCTGCTCGAACTGGTGGAAGGCGGCGTACGCCTTCAGGTACGTCTCCTGAACCAGGTCCTCCGCGTCCGCCGGGTTGCGGGTCATCCGCAGTCCGGCAGCGTAGAGCTGATCGACGAAGGGCATCGCGTCCCGCTCGAAGCGGGCCCTGCGCTCGTCCGTCTTCTCGGTGGTCAACCGCACATCCCCTCGCGTCGGATGCTTTCCCGCCGAGGATACGCGTACCCACCTACCGGCAGATTCACTTCCGGAGTGTGTGCCGGTGCTCACGACCGACGCCGCCGCGGGCCACTCCGGCGCGTCGAGCAGCCGCCGGAGCTGACGCTCGTCCCGTTCGTCCCGTTCCCGGCTCCGTGTCTCGATCGGCACCGGTCACCCCCCTCGCGCTGGCTCTGTCGTCGTCCAAGGGAGATAACGCGAGTTGTGGGGCATGGCATTCCTCCGGCCCCACCCGATCCTGGTCCCGGCCTCGGCCGCGACCGACGCTGGGACCAGGAAGGGCCTGGGAGGGTGGCCCCGGCGCGCCCGAACCGGGCGGCCGGCACCAACCGGTGCAACGACCCGCCGCGGCGGACGGTCACGGCGCGCGCCGCCCGGTCAGGACGACCACCCGTGTACGCGCAGCCAGTCCCGCACCACGGCGGCCGTGCCGGCCGGGTCGCCGCGCAGGTCGTGGCGCTCCCCCGGCCGGACCACCACCTCGATGCCGGGGCCGGACTCGGGCACGCCGAACGGATCCCGGTCGCCGTTGACGACGAGCGTGGGCAGGCCGGTGAGCAGTTCCCCGGCCCGGGATCGCTCCGGTCGTCCCGGCGGGTGCAGCGGGAACGCCAGTGCGACGACTCCGGCCGCCCCGACGGCGGCGGCGGTACGGCAGGCCACCCGGGCGCCGCTGGACCGGCCCCCGACCACCCAGTGGCGAACCCGCGGGGCACGCCGGCGCAGGTCGGCCAGCACCGCCGTCCACGCCTCGTCGAGGTGCCCGGCGGGAGCGGGCGCGCGTCGCCCGGCAACCCGGTACGGCTGGGTCACCAGGGCCACCCCGGCCCCGGCGGCGAGCACCGCGTCCCGGACGGCGGTCAGGTCGGGCGCGTCCACGTCACCGCCGGCGCCGTGACCGAGCACCAGCACCGTGGTGCCGTCGGCGGGTGGGTCGAACCGGAGCCGGGCGGGCCCCCGTGGTGTGTCGATCTCGTCGTCGTGCCGCACCGGCTCATTCTGCGCGGCCGGCCGGCCCGCCGGTGATCGGGCGCGGAAACGGACGTCGCCCGCGGCCTGCCGGAGCGGGCCACGGGCGACGTCGGGATCAGCTCAGCGGGACCAGCGTGAGCAGGCGGTCGCGCACCGGCGGACCGGCGTCGTCGAGCGCGTCCGGATCCGGCTGCACCTCGCTGCGCCAGGCCACCAGCATGGCGCGCCGCTCACGCGGCGTGGTGCCGCCCCAGACGCCGTGACAGTCGCCCACCTCCAGCGCCCAGGCCAGGCAGGAGCCCTGGACGTCGCAGGTGCGGCAGAGCGCCACCGCCGCGTCGGCCGGTTCGTTCGGTGCCGGAAAGAACGTCTCCGGATCGACGTTCTGACAGGTGCCTCTGGTGCGCCACGCGTCGTCCTGGCGTCGTTCGCTCAGCGCCCGCAGCAGTCGCGGATCGCGCCGCGCGGCGGCTACCTCGTGCGGACGCGGCATACGTGCCCGTGTCAATACACCCACCTCCCCCGTGGGAACCGGCGTAGATCTTTACAAGATCGATGGGTGTCATCCGCCCCGTGCGAACAGACGCCCATCACCGGCGCTGTGTTCTATCGCATTCGAATACGCAAGGACAAGAGTCTTCAATGAAACTGACTGAACGTCCGGGCGACTTTTCCGGCCCAACCCCGGCAAACGGGGCACGCAAATGTGGCGGAGCGTGATCAGAAGAGCGTCGGTCCGGCGGCCGTCCCGACACCCGCCGGAGCCACCGCGGCGATCAGCTCCGGGCCGTCGTTGCGGACGTCGCCGACGGCCCGGGACACGGGCCGGATCTCCAGCCCGGCGAGCAGGCCGGCGTCCGGCGGCGCGAGCAGTTCTGCCGGCTCCTCGGCCGGGCCGAGCCATTCCGCCCAGCGCTCCGGCGACAGCAGCAGCGGCATCCGGTCGTGCACCTCGGCCAGCTCGCCGACCGCAGCGGTGGTGAGCACGCTGAACGTGAGCCGGGCCGCACCCGCCGACTCCCACACGGACCAGATGCCGGCGAAGGCCAGGACCGAGCCGTCCCGCGGTGTCATGAAGTAGGGCTGGCGTCCGCCGTCGGCGAGGCGGACCCACTCGTACCACCCGTCGGCGGGGACCAGGCAGCGGCGGCGGGCGAAGGACGGCGCGTACGCCCGGCTGGTGGCGACCGTCTCGGCCCGCGCGTTGATCATGCGGGCGGCTCCGGCGGCGCTGCGCGACCACTGCGGGAGCAGGCCCCAGCGGCCGAGGGAGAGCAGCCTGTGCCCCTCCGGGGCGAGCCGGACCAGCGGCACCGGGTCGGTCGGCGCGACGTTGTAGTCCGGCGCCACCCCACCGGTCTCGTCGGCCGACTCGAACAGCGCGCTCAGATCGGCGGCGCTCCGGGTCGTGGCGTACCTCCCGCACATGGCGCCCACGCTAGCCGCATCCGGACGTTCCGGCTGTCCCGCCCAACGGGAGCAGCGGCGACGGGCGGTTCCACCGGCCCGTGAGCTTGGCAGAATGTAACGGTGAGCAATCCGACCGCGACGAGTCCGCCGCAGCCGTGGACCGCGCCGACCGCGAGCGACCCGGTCGCCGCGACGCTGCGCCTGCCCGGTTCCAAGTCGATGACCGCCCGGGCCCTGGTGCTCGGCGCACTCGCCGGCGGGCCGTCGACACTCGCCCGTCCACTGCGCGCCCGGGACACCGAACTGATGGCCGGTGGCCTGCGCGCACTCGGCGCCCACATGTCGATCTCGGACGACGACCGCTGGCTGGTCCGTCCCTATCCGCTGGCCGGCCCGGCGCACGTCGACGTCGGCCTGGCCGGCACCGTGATGCGCTTCCTGCCCCCGGTGGCCGGGCTGGCCGCCGGGCGGGTCACGTTCGACGGCGACCCGCACGCCCGGACCCGCCCGCTCGGGCCGCTGATCGGCGCGCTGCGCACGCTCGGCGTCCGCATCGACGCGCCAGCGGCCGGCAGCCTGCCGCTCGTCGTGCTCGGCGCGGGGCGGGTGACCGGCGGTGACGTGGTGATCGACGCCTCCGCGTCCAGCCAGCTCGTCTCCGGTCTGCTGCTCGCCGCGCCGCGTTTCGACAGGGGCGTCGTGGTCCGGCACGAGGGGCCGCCGGTGCCGTCCGCGCCGCACCTGCGGATGACGGTGCAGATGCTCCGCGCCGCCGGCGCCGCCGTCGACGACACCACGCCCGACGTCTGGACGGTCGAGCCGGGCCCGCTGTCCGGGCGCGGGTGGGAGATCGAACCGGACCTGTCCGGCGCCGCGCCGTTCTTCGCCGCCGCGCTGGTCACCGGCGGCGAGGTGACGCTCCAGGGCTGGCCGCGCAGCAGCCTCCAGCCGGTCGAGCAGCTCCGCGAGCTGCTGCACCGGATGGGCGGCGAGGTGAGCCTCGGCACCGACGGCCTGACGGTGCGGGGCACCGGCACCGTGCGCGGGCTGGACGCCGACCTCTCCGACGTGGGCGAGCTGACCCCGGTGCTGACCGCGCTCACGCTGCTCGCCGACGGCCCGTCCCGGCTCACCGGCATCGGCCACATCCGCGGTCACGAGACCGACCGGGTCACCGCCCTGGCCAAGGAGTTCACAGCGCTCGGCGCGGACATCACCGAGACCCGCGATGGCCTGGACATCCGGCCCCGGCCGCTGCGCGGCGGGACGTTCCGCACGTACGCCGACCACCGGATGGCGCACGCGGCGGCGGTGGCCGGGCTCGCCGTCCCCGGCATCGAGGTCGACGACGTGGCGTGCACCTCCAAGACCATGCCGGAGTTCCCGGCACTATGGTCGGGGATGGTGACAGGCAAGAACTGACAGCGGGGGGGACGTCCTGACGACGAAGCGGCGCGAGTACGACGAGGACGACGTCCGGGTACGACCGGGCCGGTCCTCGCGCCCGCGTACACGCACCCGGCCCCGGCACGCAGACGCCGTCGACGGCTTCGTCATCGCCGTCGACCGGGGCCGCTACACCTGTGTGATCCCCGGCGCCGGACCGGACGCGCCGCTCGTGACCGCCATGCGCGCCCGCGAGCTGGGACGCAAGTCGGTGGTGGTGGGCGACCGGGTGGGGCTGGTCGGGGACACCTCCGGTGCGCCGGGCGCGCTGGCCCGCATCGTGCGCATCGCCGAGCGGACCTCGGTGCTGCGGCGTACCGCCGACGACGACGAGACCACCGCCGAGGGGCGGCTGGAACGGGTGGTGGTGGCGAACGCCGACCAGTTGGTGATCGTCAGCGCGCTCGCCGACCCGCCGCCGCGTACCGGGTTCATCGACCGCTGCCTGGTGGCCGCGTACGACGCCGGCATCGAGCCGCTGCTCTGCCTCACCAAGGCCGACCTCGCCGGCCCGGAGGCGGTGCTCGGCTACTACACCGAGCTGGAGCTGCCGTACGTGCTGATCCGCCCGGACTCCGACCTGGCCGCGCTGCGGGCGCTGCTCGCCGGCCGGGTCTCGGTGATGGTGGGCCACTCCGGGGTGGGCAAGTCGACGCTTGTCAACCGCCTCGTCCCGGAAGCCGAACGGGCGGTGGGCACGGTCAGCGCGATCGGCCGGGGCCGGCACACCTCGACCAGCGCGGTCGCGCTGCGCCTGCCCGCCGAGCCCGGCGCCGAGGGCGACACCGGCTGGATCGTCGACACCCCGGGGGTACGCAGCTTCGGGCTGGCCCACGTGTCCGCTGAGAGCCTGCTGCACGGCTTCCCCGACCTGGTCGAGGCGACAGTCGACTGCCCGGCCAACTGCCCGCACACCGCCGACGAGGCGGACTGCGCGCTCGACGCCTGGGTGACCGCCGGGAAGGCCGACGCGCGCCGGCTCGCCTCGTACCGCCGGTTGCTGGCCTCCCGCAGCGGCGAGGGCGACCCGCGCGAGCCGGAGCGCAACCCCGGCGACCCGCTCGCCGGGTCCTGAGCGGCGGACCGGCGGCGACCCGCCGTCGAAGGCCGGGCCGCCGCCACTAGCGTGTCAGTCATGACCGGGTACGCCGACGACCTCGCCCTCGCCCACCTGCTCGCCGACGCCGCGGACGCCGTCTCCTCGGCCCGGTTCCGCGCGCTCGACCTGCGCGTCGAGTCGAAGCCGGACCTGACGCCGGTCTCCGACGCGGACACCGCCGTCGAACGGGAGATCCGGGCGCTGCTGGCCGAGCACCGTCCCGGTGACGGCCTGCTCGGCGAGGAGTACGGCGAGCAGCCGCCGGCCGGCCCCGACGGGCGGCGCTGGGTGATCGACCCGATCGACGGCACGAAGAACTTCGTCCGGGGCGTACCAGTCTGGGCCACCCTGATCGCGCTGCTGGAGCACGACCGGCCGGTGCTCGGCCTGGTCTCCGCCCCGGCGCTGGGCCGCCGCTGGTGGGGCGCGCTCGGCGCGGGCGCGTTCGCCGGCACCGGTCCGGCGGACGGCACGCCGATCCGGGTCTCCGGCGTGACAGCGCTCGGCGACGCGAGCTTCTGCTACTCGTCGCTGACCGGGTGGGAGCAGGCCGGGCGGCTGGACGCGGTGCTCCAGCTCATGCGCGACACCTGGCGCAGCCGGGCGTACGGCGACTTCTACGGCTACATGCTGCTGGCCGAGGGGGCACTGGACGTGATGGTGGAGCCCGAGCTGTCGCTGTGGGACATCGCCGCGCTGGTCCCGATCGTCACCGAGGCGGGCGGAATCGTCACCGACCTGGCCGGGCGGCCCGCCCCGGCCGGCGCCGACTCCGCCGACATCAGCGCCGTGGCCAGCAACGGGGCGCTGCACGACGACATCCTGGCCCGGCTCGGCCGTCCAGCCGAGCGCTGACCCGGGGGAAGCCTCTATCCTCGCCAGGTGGTTTCCTCCGGTTGGTGCTTCCTGGCGGCGATGATCATCGCGTACGGCTTCGCCAACCTTCTCCAGTCGGTCGCAGCCGCGCGGACCACAGTGCACCACACGTTCGATCCCGGGCTGCTGCTGCGCCTCGCCGGGCACCGGACGTACCTGATCGGCCTGGCCTGCCAGGTCGTCGGCTTCGTGCTGGCCTTCCTGGCCCGCCGTGACCTGCCGTTGTTCCTGGTCCAGGCCAGCGTGGCGGCCGGGCTCGGGGTGACCGCCGTCCTCGGCGTGCTGGTGCTCAAGTGGCGGCTGCCCGCAGCCGAGGTGGTGCTGCTGGTGCTGCTGTTCGCCGGCATCACCGCGCTCGTCCTCTCCGCCCAGCCCGCGCCGTCGCGGCAGCTCGGCACCGCCGGGCTGGTCGGCCTGGCGGTGGCGGTGGTCGCGATCGCCGCTTCCGGCTTCTTCGCCGCCCGGCTGCACGGCGCGCTCGGGTCGGTGGTGCTCGGCTCACTGGCCGGGATGGCGTTCTCCGCCGCCGCGGTGGCGGCCCGCCCGCTCGCCTCGGCCGGGTCGGTGGAGGCGTTCGTCCGTGACCCGCTGCTCTACCTGCTGATCGTCCACTCGGTGATCGGCCAGCTGCTGCTCGGGCTGGCCATGCAGCGCGGGTCGACCACGGCGGCGGTGGCCGCGATGGACGCCGCCGGCGCGGTGCCAGCGGCGATCGTCGGCCTGCTGCTGCTCAACGACAAGATCTGGCCCGGCCGGGAGTGGCTGGCCGGGCTCGGCTTCCTGGTGACGCTCGCGGCGGTGGTCGGCCTGACCCGGTACGCCGAACCGCAGCACCACCACGCCGGCGCCCGCCAGAAGGCAATGGTGGGCGCCGGGATGGTGCCGGTTCAGGCCGCCTCGACCGGCCCGCGTTCGGAGACGACCACCTCGACCGGCGGCGTCACCTCGACCGGCGTCGGCTCGATCGGCGTAGCCGGGCGGCGCCGCCCGATCACCCGCTCGTAGAGACGCTCCAGCGCGGCGGCGGTCCGTTCCCAGGTGTAGCTGCACCGGACCCGGTCCACCGCGGCGTGCCCGTACGCGAACCGGCCGGCGTTGTCCGACAGCAGCCGGCGCAGCGTGACTCCGAGCATGCGCACGTCACCCGGCGGCACCAGCTTGCCGGTCACCTCGTCCACCACCGCGTCCGCGATGCCCCCCATGGCGTAGCCGACCACCGGCACGCCGCAGGCCATCGCCTCCAGCGACACCCGCCCGGCCGACGCGTAGTGCGGCGTGCAGGCCACCAGATCGGCGGAGCGGTACCAGGTGGCCATCTGGTCGTGCGGCACCGCGCCGACCAGCTTCACCTGCTCCGCCACGCCCGCCCGTTCGGCCAGCTCGCGCAGCCGGCGCGCCTCGGCGTGCCCGTCCAGCCGCTCGGCCGGCGGGCCGCCCGCGATCACCAGCTCCGCGTCACCGACCAGCCGCATCGCCCGGATCAGGTCGTCCTGGCCGTGCCCGGGCGCGAGCCCGCCGACGGAGAGGATCCGCGGCCGCTGGTCCCGCGGCGCCGCCTCGCCGTCCGGGTGGAACTGGCCGGTGTCCACCCCGGTCGGCACCATCGCCACCGACGTCCGTTGCAGGCCCATCCGGGTCAGCTCGTCGACCTCGTCGTTGCACTGGGCCACCGCCACGTCCACGGCCCGGGTCAGCGCCCGTTCCAGCGGGATGCGCTCCCCCGGCCCGCTGTACTCCCGGCCGAGGTGACGCAACTGCTCCACGCCGAGCGAGTGGAACGTCTGCACCACCGGGATGTCGGTCGCGCGTACCGCGTGGGCGGCCGCCAGCCCGCCGACCCAGTAGTGCCCGTGCACCACGTCGGGCGTCCAGTCCCCGGCCCACTGCCCGGCCAGCCAGCGGCCGTACTCGGCGACGAACGGGACCAGCTCGGCGGTGGAGAGCATGTCGGGCGGGCCGACCGGGACACGTTCCACCCGGTAGCCGTCGAGTTCGGTCAGGGCGGGCTGGGCGGACGCGGCACGACGCTCGTAGACGCGGACGTCATGGCCCCGGGCGGCGAGCTCCGCCGCCACGCGCGCAATGTGCTCCTGCGTCCCGACAGTGGGACCGTCGGTGGACGAGCCGGCGTGCGCGCATACAAGGCCGACGCGCATGGTGCACCTCCATGCGTTTCTCGCGAGCGGGGTCTCCGGTCAGAGCGTCCCATTAACCCAGGTCCGGTGCGTCCAAACCTGACAGATCGGGGTCACCCGGCCAGTGCGTCCCGTGGGCGGGACAGCCGACCGATGCCGATCACCGGCGAAAACGGTCGGCATGACCGCCCCGGCCCGGGGTACCGACGGGGAATGCCGCTGACCCGCAGCCTCTCCGACGCCACAGTCGTCATCACCGGCGCCTCCAGCGGGATCGGCGCGGCCACCGCGTACGCGCTGGCCCGCCGGGGCGCCGACGTGGTGCTGGCCGCCCGGACCGAGTCCGCGCTGCGCCGGGTCGCGTCGTTCTGCCGGGAACTGGGCGGGCGCGCCCTGGTGGTGCCCACCGACGTGACCGACCCGGAGGCGGTGGAGCGGCTGGCAGGGCGGGCGGTGGCCGAGTTCGGCCGGATCGACGCGTGGATCAACAACGCGGCAGTGGGCACCGTGGGACTGTTCGACGAGATCCCGGTGGCCGAGTTCCGCCGGGTGGTGGACGTGAACCTGCTCGGCGCCGTGTACGGGACGCGGGCCGCGCTGCCCTGGCTGGGCGCGGCCGGCGGCGGGGTGCTCGTCAACAACGCCTCGGTGCTGGCCGAGGTGGCGATGCCGTACCAGTCGGCGTACAACGCGACGAAGCACGCGATCCGCGGGCTGGCCGACACGGTGCGGCAGGAACTACGGGTGACCGGCCGGGGGAACATCTCGATCTGCACCGTGCTGCCCGCCACCATCGACACGCCGTTCTTCCGGCACGCGGCCAATCACTCCGGCCGGGAGCTGACCCCGCCGCCGCCGGTGTACCCGCCCGAGATGGTCGCCGAGACGATCGTCCGGCTGCTGCGCCGGCCCCGGCGCGAGGCGTACGCGGGCGGCGCGGCCCGGCTGATCGGCCTCCAGTGGCGGCTCGCCCCGGCATTGGCCGAGCGGGCGCTGGGCTGGTACACCGCGCGCACCCAGTTCGGTCCCGGCGTACGCGACGACTCCACAGGCGCCGTGTTCACGCCGGACTCGGCGGCGGAGCGGACCGACGGATGGTCCGGCCGGCGCGGGCAGGTGCTGCGGCTGACCGCGGCGGTCGGGCTGGCCGCCGGCACGGCTGTCGGCACGGTGGCGGCGCTCAGCCGCCGGTCCCGGGCCGGCCGGCCGTGAGTCCCGTCGACCGGACCGGTGCGCGGGCGCGGACCGACGTGCACAATGGGGCGATCATGCCGACGGATGCGCGTTGCCTGGTGGAGACCGACGAGTCCTCCCCGACGGTCCGGCTGACCGGGGTCCTCGACCGTTCCGAGGTGGAGGCCGTACGGGACGCGCTGCTCGCCCGGCTGTGGCGGCACCCCGGGGTGCTGCTCGTGGACCTGTCCGGGGTGCGGATCCCCGACCCGGTGGCACGCGACGCGCTGGACGAGGTCTGCCGGGCGGTCGACGACTGGCCCGCCGCGCGGCTGCTGCTCGACCCGCACGGGCCGCCACCGGACGCCCCGCCCGAGCCGCTCGACGCCGAGCTGCCCCCGGTGGCCGAGGCCGCCCGGGAGGCGCGGGTGCTGGTGGCCGGCGGCTGCGCCAGGTGGGGACTGCCGGAGCTGACCGAGCCGGCCTGCATCGCGGTCACCGAGATGGTCAACAACGTGGTGGCGCACGCGGTCACGCCGATGACGCTCCGGCTGGCCCCGCGCGGCGGCGCGCTGCATCTTGCGGTGCGGGACCACTCGACCGGGCGGCCCACGTACGGCGGTCCGGCGCCGGTGGACTCGGTGGGCGGGCGGGGGCTGCTGCTCATCGACACGGTGGCCCGGCGCTGGGGCAGCACGGCGCTGCCCGACGGCAAGGTGGTGTGGTGCGTGCTGTACGCCGAGGACGAGGCGGCGTACCGCAACTGAGGTGCTTTTCGCACTGTTTCTCCCGATCCACCCGGCCGGTCGCGGTTAGGCCGGGTAGCGCAGTGGGTAGTTCCCGGGCATGCGCGACGACGAGTACCCCACCCCCGTGTCCGATCCCGAGGCGGCGGGCCTGCCCGACACCGCCGACGACGACTCCACCGCGAACGACGACGTGCTGACCGGGCGCGAGGCGGACGGCCCCGAGCCGGCCCAGCTCCCCGGTGACCGCACGCCGGTCGCCGTGGACCAGTTCGGCACCACGGCGGAGGAGCAGCTCGACGGCGAGTCGCTGGACTACAAGCTCCAGCGCGAGCAGTACGAGCGTCCCGCCGACGACCCGCTCGCCGGCCCGGTCGACCCGGACATCGCCGCCGAGGCGGACAGCGAGGAGGCCGCCGCGCAGGCCCAGCTCGACGCCGACGTGATCGACCCGGGCCCGGTCTCGGACCCGCACTCCCCGGTGTCGGTGTACGACCACGGCCAGCTCGGTACCGTCGCCGACCACCAGGTGGGCCGGCTGGTCGAGCCGGACGAGGGCGCACACACCGACCAGGAGACCGACAACGTCGCGTACGACGCGGGCGCGGCCGGTGGCGGGGCCAGCGCGGAGGAGCTGGCGGTGCACGAGACCCGGCCGCCGGAGGCGCGCTGACCGCTCAGTCGTCCAGGCCCCGCTCGATGGCGTACCGGGTCAGCTCGACCCGGTTGTGCAACTGGAGCTTGCCCAGGGTGTTCTGCACGTGGTTCTGCACGGTCCGGTGGGACAGGCTCAGCCGGTCGGCGATCTGCTTGTAGGACAGCCCCTTGGCGACCAGACGCAGCACCTCGGTCTCCCGTTCGGTGAGCCGGGGTGCGTCGTCGTGCGGGGCGGGCGGCTCCGCGGCCAGCCGCCGGTACTCCCCCAGCACCAGCCCGGCCAGGCCGGGCGTGAACACCGGCTCACCGGCCGCCGTGCGGCGCACCGCGTCCAGGAACTCCGCCGGTGCGGCCGACTTGATCAGGTAGCCGGTGGCGCCGGCCTTGACCGCGTCCAGCACGCCCTGCGGCTCGCCGCTGGCCGAGAGCATGAGCACCCGCACGTCGGGCAGCGCGGCGCGCAGGCCCCGGATCACCTCGACGCCGGAGATGTCCGGCAGCTGGAGGTCGAGCACGACCAGGTCGGGACGGGCCGCGGCCGCAACCCTTACCGCCTGCCGCCCCTCACCACTGGTCGCCACCACCTGGTGGCCCGCCTCGGTGAGGTCACGGGCGACACCCTCGCGCCACATCGGGTGGTCGTCGACCACCATCACCCGGATGCTCACCCGCGGCTCCTCGGCACGACCAGCTCGATCTCGGTGCCGGCGCCGGGCGCGGAGACGATCCGCACCTCGCCGCCCAGGTCGGCCACCCGGCCCCGGATGGACTGCGCCACCCCGAGCCGCCCCTGCGCGGCGGCCTCCGCCAGCCGCCCCTCCGGGATGCCCGGTCCCTCGTCGCGTACCGAGACGGTCACCGTCTCCTCCTCGTCCTCGATCAGCACCCAGGCCCGCCCGCCGGCGTGCCGGGCCACGTTGTCGAGCGCCGCGCCGACCGCAGCGCCCAGCTCACCGGCGGCCCGCGCCGGCAACGGCACCGGTGTGGCGGGCGCGGACACCACGACGGTGGCCGAGGCGTACCTGTCGATCAGGTCGCGCAGATCCTGCTCGTCCCCGCCCGGGTCCGGCGGCGCGCCCGCCCGGCCGATCAGCGCCCGCAGCGCCGCCTCCTGCTCGCCGGCCAGCCGGGCCAGCTCGGCCGCCTCGCCGTCCAGGTCCGCGCCGCGCCGCCGGACCAGCGCGAGCACCTGGAGCACCGAGTCGTGGATGTCGCGGGCCAGCCGTTCCCGCTCGCGGGTGGCCGCCTCCAGCTCCACCGCCCGCTGCAACCGCTCCTCCGCCTGCACCGCCAGCCGGGCCACGTGCCCGACCACCACGCCGGCGAGCAGCATGAGGATCGCCCCGGTCAGCGCGGACGGGCTGATCCGGTCGCGGGTGGCGAGGTCGGCGCCGCCGAGGACGATCGCGGCCACCGCGCCGCGCCGCCGCCCGCCGGAGACCGCCCAGGCGAGCACCGGCCCGGCCAGCCAGGCGGCGGTCAGCATCGGCACCCCGGCGGCGAGCGCCGCGCGGCCCACCACCCAGGGCGTGACCAGGATGATCGCCAGCACCACGCCGAGGTCGGCCAGGAGCAGCGGCCAGCGCCGCCCGGCCGGACGGCCGTAACCGGCCGCCGTCACGCCGCTCCACGCCAGCATCGCCAGCAGGACGCCGCCCGCGGCGACCGGGTGCGCGTAGCGGTCCGCGTCGCGCAGCACGACCAGTCCGACGTACGCGAGCGCGGCGAAGCGGAACACCGCTATCGATCGCCAGAAGGGGCCCTCGAGGCCGGAGGACGACGGCATGTGCGACACCCTGTCACAGCCGGTCCAGGGCACCCCGGGCGGTGCGCCCCGAGAAACCCTGACGTACGGTGGAAATGCCGCGAAAGTCGTCGAGAACCATCGTCGGGACGGGGTCATGACAGACGCAGAACTCCCCGCACCGCGTACGGTTGTGCCCATCGAACCTTCCCTGCTTCTCGCCACGGCCTTCGACCAGGCGCAGGTGACCGGGCTGCGGCACTCGGTCACCTCCTGTGCGCACGGCTCGGGCCTGTCCGGCCAACGGCTGGACGACTTCGTGCTGGCGGTCAACGAGCTGATCACCAACGCGGTCCGGCACGGCGGCGGGCAGGGCTGGCTGCGGCTCTGGGAGCGGAACGGCGAACTGGTCTGCGAGGTCGCCGACCACGGGCCCGGGATCAGCGAACGGCGGCTGCGCGACCGCGAGCGGCCCGCGCCGGACACCGCCGGCGGCTGGGGCCTCTGGCTGGCCCGGGAGCTGAGCGACGCGATGGAGGTGAAGACCGGCGACGCCGGCACCGTCGTCCGGATCACCGCCGCGCTCGCCACCCGCCAGCCCGCCACCGGCCCACTGGACGGCTGACCCCGCCGCCGGCGTCAGGCGAACAGGGCGCTCACCGACTCCCCGTTGTGGATCCGCCGCATCGCCTCGGCCAGCGCCGGCGCCACCGACAGCACCTCCAGCTTCGGCACCCGCTTCTCCGCCGGGATCGGCACCGTGTTGGTGCAGACGATCTCCAGGACGCCCTCCTGCCCGCCCAGCCGCTCCAGCGCGCCGCTGGAGAACAGGCCGTGCGTACAGGCCAGCCGGATCGAGCGGACCCGCCGCTCCCGCAGATGCGAGATCAGCTCGATCACCGTGCTGCCCTTGGCGATCTCGTCGTCCAGCACGATCACGTCCCGGTCCGCCACGTCACCGATGACCGTGCTGATCTGCACCCGGTCGTCGCTGAAACGCTGCTTCGCGCCGGCCGCCACGGGCGTGCCCAGCATCCGGGCGAACGCCGCGGCCTCCTTGGCGTTGCCCAGGTCCGGCGAGACCACCACCGCGTTGCTCAGGTCGTACCCCTTGAAGTGGGCGGCCAGTTCGCGCAGCGCGTGCAGGTGGTCCACCGGGACGCTGAAGAAGCCGTGCACCTGCGGCGAGTGCAGCGTCATGGCCAGCACCCGGTCCGCGCCCGCGGAGGTGAGCAGGTCGGCGACGAGCCGGCCGCCGATGGAGATGCGCGGCGCGTCCTTCTTGTCCGAACGCGCGTACGCGTAGTGCGGCAGCACCACTGTGATCCGCGCGGCCGACGCGCCGCGGGCCGCGTCGATCATGAGCAGCAGCTCGACCAGGTGCTCCTGCACCGGCGGCACCAGCGGCTGGATGAGGAAGACGTCGCGCTCCCGGCAGTTCGCCTGCAACTGCACCTCCAGGCAGTCGTTGGCGAACCGGGACACCCGTACCGGGTGCAGCGGGACGTGGAGGTGGGCGCAGATCTCGGCGGCGAGGTCGGGATGGGCTGATCCGCTGAACACGGCAATGTCACGCACGTCTGATGATCGTACGGGCCGCCGGAGGGAGACGGTGGACGCTCGCGGCGGGTACGGTGCTGCCGTGACCGCAGAGTTCGTCGCCGCCATCGACCAGGGCACCACGTCCTCGCGCTGCATCGTCTTCGACCGGGCCGGTGAGATCGTCGCCGTGGCCCAGCGCGAGCACCGGCAGATCTTCCCCCGGCCCGGCTGGGTGGAGCACGACGCCGAGGAGATCTGGACGAACGTCGAGCACGTGGTGCGCGAGGCGCTGGCCAGCGCCGACATCGGCACCGAGATGCTGGCCGCGGTGGGCATCACCAACCAGCGCGAGACCACTGTGGTGTGGGACCGGGAGACCGGCCGTCCGGTGGCGAACGCCATCGTCTGGCAGGACACCCGCACCGGCCCGCTGCTGCGGGAGCTGACCGAGGCGTACGACGAGGAGCGGCTGCGGGCCCGCACCGGCCTGACCCCGGCCACCTACTTCGCCGGCCCGAAGCTGCGCTGGCTGCTCGACAACGTCGACGGGCTGCGCGAGCGGGCCGAGCGCGGCGAGGTGCTGTTCGGCACCATGGACAGCTGGCTGATCTGGAAGCTGACCGGCCGGCACGTCACCGACGTGACGAACGCCAGCCGCACCATGCTGATGGACCTGGAGACGCTCGACTGGGCCCCGGAGCTGCTCGACGCGCTGCGCGTCCCGGCCGCCGTGCTGCCGGAGATCCGCAGCTCGGCCGAGGTGTACGGCACCGCCCAGGGGGTGCTGGCCGGGGTGCCGGTGGCGAGCGCGCTCGGCGACCAGCAGGCGGCCCTGTTCGGGCAGACCTGTTTCCAGCCCGGCGAGGCCAAGTGCACCTACGGCACCGGCAGCTTCCTGCTGCTCAACACCGGCGCCAGCCCGGTGCCGTCGCGGCACGGCCTGCTCACCACCGTGGCGTACCGGATCGAGGGCCAGCCCGCCGTGTACGCGCTGGAGGGTGCCATCGCGGTCACCGGCTCGCTCGTGCAGTGGCTGCGCGACAACCTCGGCCTGATCTCCTCCGCACCGCAGGTCGAGGAGCTGGCCCGCACCGTCGACGACAACGGCGGCTGCTACGTGGTGCCCGCCTTCTCCGGCCTGTTCGCCCCGCACTGGCGCAGCGACGCCCGGGGCGTCATCGCCGGGCTGACCGGCTACATCACCAAGGGACACCTGGCCCGCGCGGTGCTGGAGGCGTCGGCCTTCCAGACCCGGGAGGTGGTGGACGCGATGAACGCCGACTCCGACGTGGCGCTGCGCCGGCTGCGGGTCGACGGCGGGATGACCGGCAACGAGCTGCTGATGCAGTTCCTCGCCGATGTGCTCGACGTGCCGGTCGTGCGGTCCCGGATCACCGAGACGACCTGCCTCGGCGCCGCGTACGCCGCCGGCCTGGCCGTCGGGTTCTGGCCGGACCTGGCCACGCTGCGCGAGAAGTGGCGATCGGACGCGCAGTGGGAGTCGACGATGGACCCGGCGCACCGGGAGCACGAGCTGCGCCAGTGGCGCAAGGCGGTGCGGCGCACGCTCGACTGGGTCGACTAGCCCGACCCTCCGACCTAGGTCGGTGAGCGTCGTCCCAGGCATGATCGCGTCCGCCCCGGACGTGGCCCGGCCCGCCAGGCCCCACGGAGGCGCCGGCCCTGCAGCGGTTCAGGATGCGACGGTCTGGGCAACGGCCACGAACCCGACGACGGCGGTGAGCAGCGTGACGACCTGCGCGAATCGACGGTGCCGGTTCAACATCCCCGAGATCCAGTGCGGCTCCCGCGACGTGCCGTCCTCACGGTCGGGCCGGGGTGGCACCAGAAGAATGGCCGCTGCGATCGGCAGGCCGAATCCCACGCCGTACGCGATGCCCTGCCACCAGGGCGCGACATTGAGCAGACCGAGAACGATCAAGGCCCATGTCGCGGCGGAGATCCGGAACGTCGTCACGGCCAGTCCGGTGTCCAGTCCCCAGATCAGCGCCCCCCTGGTGTTGCCGTAGCGGAAGACCAGGTTCTTCGGGGTCTGACGGCGGAAGGTGATCGGGCACATCGTGCGGCGACGGAACGACAGGACGTCCAGCACGATCAGCGCGCCGATGCACACCAGTGCTGCCGCCAGGCGTGCCTTCTCCGGAAGCAGGTACGTGCCGAGGGCCATGCCGACGAAGTTGGCGATGCCGAAGAGTGCGGTCGCTGAGACCAGGAATCCGGCACAGAGCGCCCCTGTCGGCAGTCCTGCGTCGCGGAACCGGTGAGCGAGTGAGTTGCCCCCCTGCACCAGAGGGGTTCGAGGGGTGCCGCTGAGAGCCAGCGGACGCAACATCCCCACGAACGAAACGCCTCAAGGACTGAACAACTGGGCGAAGCCCGCGGTCATGGCCAGGACCACCATGGCCGGAACGACGAGATCAGACGGAGCGGTCATACATTCTCCGGCGCCACCGCAGCCTGCCGGGAGCCACCGACGTCACGTACCGAGGCGCGGACGAGTTCGAGTTGCCGGATCGAAGGAATGCTACTGGCGCGGGTCATCCGCCCATGCTCGATGACGACTGCGGCAGGCGTCAGCTTGAGCCCCAGTCCGGAGGCGATCTTGCCATCGCGGTCGATCAGAGTCCGCTCGGGATCCAGCCGGTAGCTCAGCGCGAGCTCGCCGGCGCCGTCCGCCCCCTGGCCGGGCTCGACGACCAGGAAGAGGTCGGGGTGGACGCTGCCGTCCAGTGAGGCGGCGATCGAGCGGCATGTGCCGCATCGGTCGGAGAGCAGAAGCACGACCCCCCGGACCGCGGTGTCCAGAGTCGCCGGCAGGCCGGCTCTGCTCGGCGTGCGGTCGGCCGGCAGATCGAGCGGGATCGGCCGGTCGACCAGACCGCTGTACTCCCGAAGTTGCTCGATGGTCCGGTACATCTCGACCTGCGAGCCGAGAAGCAGCAGGAGCAGCGTTCCCAGCAGCACGACGGCCACCGACAAAGCTATTGTCATCGAACCCCTTCAATCGTGTGGAGGCCGACGACAATGTCGGCCCGAGACTCCGCGGCCTCCTCGATGGCCGCCCGGTAGGCCGCGTCGTTCCGCCAGGCTCGAACGACCTTGACGGCGTGCAGCCCGGAGGAGGCGACGACGGCCAGGGCCAGGAGATTCAGACCCTGCGAAACGGACCACTGCGGCGGGGACAAGGTGAGCACAGCAGCCGCCGCCAGCCACAGCGGAAGAAGGATGATCTGCTTCCGGCCGAGAAGTCCGTCCGCGGCAGCGCCCAGACACGAGCAGGCAACGGGCTGTTCGGCACGCAGACTCAGCGCGCCGGCTGCGGCGAAGGCCACGCCGAGAGCGGCCACGGCAACCGAGGGCCACGCCATCGCAGGAAACAGCATCAGGCCGACGGCCGTGCCGAGTTCTGCGACCGGCACCAGGACACGGAGGGGTGGAATCAGAACGTCCGGCACTCCCAGGCCGGCCAATGTCGAGCCGAACGAGGACTGCGCTCTGAGCTTCTCCACCCCACCGACGACGAACACGGCAGTCAGTGCAAAGGCAACAAGTGCCGAAAACAGAACCACGCGGTTACCCTCTTGCCTCGATCAGCAGCCGATGCCGTCATCCGCACCCGGCGCCGTCGTCCCACCAGATGGAGCAGTAGTAGACGCCGCCCTGCCAGCAAGTACCGCTGTCCCTCTGGCATTCTCCGCAACCGATGATGCGCATGCCCGCCTGGCACCACCAGTACCTCTTGTAGCCCTTGCTGCAGGAGAACCTCTCGTCGCACCCACTGCACCTCGTGTTGCTGGCAAGTGAGCAGCAAGGCGACGCAAGGCCGGCTGCGGCGGGCCTGGAGGCCGCGAACACGCCGGACAGCCCGGCGACGATAGCGAGCCCTCCGCGGCCGAAGAACTTGAGGACGCCGCGGCGCCCGTCAGTCATCGGTTCGAGCCGACCAGAGCCAGATGATTGGACTGACGCAGTTGTATTTTGGGCAGGCGAAACCAACGTATCCATTGACAAGTCCTTGGGTGAGGCGGTCTAGGAATTCTTCGGAAGCGTCGCGAATGCAGACACCGGCTTCACACTCACGCATGAGAGTTCGCCGTTCACATCATTCTTGACGCAGAAGGCGATCGATTCCTCGGACGTCGCGCTTCGCGAGACCGTCGTTCCCGGATTCTGCAACCTGACCGTTCGCCCGGCGATTCGGGCGGATGACCCCGATGTGCCCTCCAGGTGGCCACGGATCGGCTCGACGAGCGGCATGACGGCTCCCGAGCCGGACTCGTCCAGCATGCCGGCGAGAATCACCCGGTCGCCCGGCTGGAGCTGCCAGCCGGCGGGGAAGCCGGTCACCGGTGCCACATGTCTGGCGACCACGGACCCGGAGGACGACAACACCTCCACCTCGGCGGCGCCGCCGGAGCTTCTGATCACCCTGGCGATGCGGGCTCGGCCAGGTGAGCTTGTCGGAGCTGCGGCATTAGCGGCAGTTACACCGACAGCCGCCGCGCCGGCGGCACCCGCCACCAGAGCCGCCGATCCAGAGATCAATGAACGTCGTGACAACCTGCCATGGCCGGCCATCTGCCTCCCCCGTCTTTTGTGGAGATGCCCTCCAACTCGCAGCCTGCCATCGACATGGCAACATGTCAATGCATCATTACGCTGCGCATCGAATCGGCAGGCGCTTCTGTCGCAGTTCGGGGAACCGTCGCAAATGGGTTTGACAGACGCCACCATTCGACTTGTTGCGCTGCACCCCCTGGGCACAGAGAACGGCACCGACCCGGGTCGCAGTTCGACCCGCACGTGAGGTCAGTCCCAGCTGTTGCCGGTCAGCTTCTCGTACACCTCGACGTAGCGGGTCCGGGTCGCCTCGATGACCTCGGCCGGCACCTCGGGGGCGGGCGGCTGCTTGTCCCAGCCGCTCGACGTGGCCCAGTCCCGCACGTACTGCTTGTCGTAGGAGAACTGGGCGCGGCCCGGCTGGTACGACTCGGCCGGCCAGAACCGGGACGAGTCGGAGGTGAGCACCTCGTCGCCGAGGACCAGCGTGCCGTCCGGCGCCCAGCCCAGCTCCAGCTTCGTATCGGCGATCAGGATGCCCCGCTCGGCGGCGATCTCCGCGCCGCGCCGGTAGACGTCGACGGTGATCTGCCGCAGCCGCTCCGCGACCTCCGGCCCGACCTTGTCCACCACCTGCTCGTACGTGATCGGCTCGTCGTGCTCGCCCTTCGGCGCCTTGGTCGACGGCGTGAAGATCGGTTCGGGCAGGATCGACGCCTCGACCAGGCCGCGGGGCAGCGGCACCCCGGAGACCGAGCCGGTGCGCTGGTATTCGGCGAAGCCGCCGCCGGTCAGGTAGCCCCGGGCCACGCACTCGACCGGCACCATGTCCAGCCGCCGGCAGCGGATCGCCCGGCCGGCGAACTCCGCCGGCACGTCCGTCGCGGAGATCACATGGTTCGGCACCAGGTCGGACAGCTGCTCGAACCACCACAGCGACAGCGCGGTGAGCAGGCGGCCCTTGTCCGGGATCGGGGTCGGCAGCACCACGTCGTAGATGGAGACGCGGTCCGTGGCGACCAGGATCAGGTCCTCGCCGTCGGCGTAGACGTCCCTGACCTTGCCCGAGTGCAGAAGTTCCACGGCGCTAGTACACCATGACCGCCGGGGCCCGCCCGGCGCGCCCACCGGGCCCGCCCGGCGTTGACACCCCGCCGGGGGCCGGTGAAATGATCCGTCCACCCCACCTTCGGAGAGACCTTTGCGCGCTCCGCAGTCCGTACCCCGTCCCGGGCTCGACCGGCGACGGTTCCTCGGCGCGCTCACCGGGCTGCCGATCGCCGGCGGGCTGCCGCTGCTCACCGGGTGCAGCCCGGAGGAGGTGGCCGCCGACGACGGCCCGATCGAGCTGTCCGTGTTCTGGTGGGGCGGCGCCCGCCGGGCCGCGGCCACGGAACAGGCGCTGCGGCTGTACTCGCAGCAGAACCCGCGGGTCAGCTTCCGGGTGACCTGGCAGGGGCTGGGCGGCTACTACGACCGGCTCGCCACCCAGGCCACCGGCGGGAACGCGCCGGACCTGTTCCAGATCGACGACACGTTGCTCGCCGAGTACGCGGGCCGGGACATCCTGCTCGACCTGACCCGGTACGTCGCCGACGATCGGCTCGACCTGCGCGAGGTGCCGGAGCAGCTGGCCCGCTACGGCCGGGTGGACGAGCGCACGGTGGGCGTACCGGCCGCGCAGACGAGCGCGGCGCTGGTGTTCAACCGCCGGCTGCTGCGCCGGCTGGGCCAGCCCGAGCCGCGTACCGGCATGTCCTGGAAGGAGTACGTGAGCTGGGCCGCGCGCGTCACGCGCGCCTCCGGCAACCGGGTGGCCGGCACCATGGACGCCTCCGGCGACTACCGGGCGTTCTGGCTCTGGCTGCGCGGCCAGGGCAGCGAGCTGTACCAGGGGCGGCAGCTCGGCTTCAGCTCCGCCGAACTGCTCGCCTGGTTCGAGTTCTGGGAGGTGGCGCGCTTCGACCGGGCCACACCGAGCGCCGCGCTGGTCGAGCAGGCCGACAGCGGCGAGCTGGCCCGCCAGCTCGTGGTCACCGGGCACACCGCAGCCTCCTTCGCCTGGTCGCACCAGCTGCCCGAGTTGCAGAGCCTGACCGACGACGAGCTGGGCGCTGTCGCCTTCCCGGGTACGCCCGCCGCCCAGTGGCCGCGCGCATCGATGTACTGGGCCGGTTTCCGGGGCACCCGCCACCCGGAGGCGGTGGTCGACGTGCTCGACTTCCTGACCACGAACGTGGCCGCCGGCCGGCTCCTCGGCGTCGAGCGCGGCCTGAACACCAGCAAGCAGGTGCGCTCGTTCGTCGCCGCGGAGGTGACCGGCCGGGCCGAGAAGCGCATGGCCGCGCTCGGCGCCGAGCTGGACGACCTGGCCGGCCCGTCACCCGCGCCGCCGCCGAAGGGGCACGCCGAGGTGCGCGAGCTGCTGATCGACGCGGCCGAGAGCATCCGCGGCAAGCGGGCCGGTGCCCGTACCGCCACCTCCCGCTTCATGGCCCAGGCGAACGCCGCCCTCGCCGAGTGACCCGCCCTGCCCCGCCCGGCGTGGGCGGGGCGGGCAGGGGTGTCAGCGCGGGGGGCGGTTGCGGCGGCCGCGGGTGAGCAGCACCACCAGCAGCACGATGCCGCCGACCACCACGAGGCAGCAGAGCAGGCCGAGGATGCCGAACCCGCCACGGGACCGCCGGCGCGCCGCCTCCACCACGATCTCGCCGGTGCCGGACGACGCCCAGGCCGCGACCGGTACGAAGACCGAGAGCACGACCGTACCGAGGACCGCGCCCAGGCGGCCCCACCACTTGTTCCATGCAGACATGTCCCCATCCTCGCCGAGGCCCGCAACCGGGGCACGGCGGACAGGGCGGATGTCTCCGGACACGTCGCGTCGTCGCCGCAGGCCGGGTGGCTTTACTCACGATTAGCCGTCCATTTGGACTGTTACGGTTTCCTGGTGACCTCCTCCCCGCCCTCGGTCCCCGCACCGGCCCTCGCCGGGAAGCGGGAATGGGCTGCCCTCGTGGTACTCGTCCTCGTGGTCCTTCTCCTGGCCGTCGACGGGACGGTCCTCTACCTCGCGGTCCCGTCACTGACCGAGGACATCGGGCCCACCGCCACGCAGATCCTGTGGATCGGGGACATCTACGCCTTCGTGCTCGCCGGGCTCCTGATCACGATGGGCAACCTGGCCGACCGGATCGGCCGCAAGCGCCTGCTGATGATCGGCACTGTGGGTTTCGGCTCGGCGTCCGTGCTGGCGGCCTTCGCCTCCACCCCGGAGGTGCTGATCGCGGCCCGTGCGCTTCTCGGCCTGGCCGGCGCCACGTTGATGCCGTCGACGCTCTCCATCGTCCGGTCGATGTTCGCCGATCGCGCTCAGCGGGCCCGGGCCATCGCGCTCTGGTCGGCCGGGGCGACCGCCGGGGCCGCGCTCGGCCCGCTGGTGGGCGGCGCGCTGCTGGAGCGCTTCTGGTGGGGATCGGTCTTCCTGATCAACGTGCCGGTCATGGTGCTGGCGCTGGTGGCGGGACGGCTGCTGCTGCCGGAGTCGAAGGGCGAGGCGCCGGCGCGGATCGACGTGGGTTCCTCGGCGCTGTCCATCGTCACGATCGTCCCGCTGGTCTTCGCCCTCAAGCGTCTGTTCAGTGACGGCGTCGACGCCCTCACCGTGGCGGCCACCGCTGTCGGGCTGCTGGCCGGATGGTGGTTCGTGCGGCGGCAGAACCGGCTGGCGGTGCCGCTGCTCGACGTCTCGCTGTTCAAGGTGCCGGCGTTCTCGGGCGCGCTTGCAGCCAACGTGCTGGCCATCTTCGGGTTCCTGGGGCTGCTGTTCTTCTTCTCCCAGTACCTCCAGCTGGTTCGCGGCTTCGGCCCTCTGAAGGCCGGCGCCGCCGAGCTGCCCGGGACACTCGCCGCGGTGCTCGTCGTGGCACTGATCGGCGTCCTGCTGTCGCGGCTGGGGGCGGGCCGCGCGATCGGGCTGGGACTGCTGGTCGCCGCCGTCGGGCTCGCCGTCATGGGGACGAGCGTCGACTTCCGGAGCTACTGGGGCCTGGGCATCGGCCTCGCCGTCATCGGGCTCGGCATCGGTGTCGCCATGACGCTCTCGACGGACGCCGTCGTCGGCGCCGTCCCGGAGCGGCGCGCGGGCGCCGCGTCGGCGGTGGCCGAGACGGCGTACGAGCTGGGCGGCGCGCTCGGCATCGCCGTCCTCGGCTCGTTGCACGGGCTGCTCTACCGTTCGTCGCTGACGCTCCCCGCCGGGACCACCGCCGCCGATCGGGCGCTGGCGGAGGACTCCCTGGCCGCGGCCGTGTACGGGTCACCGGCGCCCGGCGTCGTGGCCGCTGCGCAGGACGCCTTCGCCCAGGCGATGCAGTCCGCCACCTTCGTCGCCGCCGTGATCCTGGTCGGCGCCTCGGTGGTGGCCTGGAAGGTCATCCCCTCCGAGCCCGTGTCTGCTGGAGGTGCTCGTGCCGGCCACTGACCGTCGTCCGATCCGCGATCGCGCACGCACCCGGCGGGCCGTGCTGGACGCCGCCGAACGGGTGGTCACCCGGCACGGCGCCAACGTCAGCCTGGCCGCCATCGCCCGGGAGGCGGGTGTCACCAAGAGCGGCCTGATGCACCACTTCCCGTCCCGGGAGGACCTGTTCGCCGCACTGGTCGAGCAGGTGATCACCCGATTCTGGGAGGAGGTGAACGCCCACGTCGACCCCGGCGACGACCGGCCCGGCGCCTTCACCCGTGGTTACGTGCGCGCCCTCACCGGGGACAGCGCGTACCTGGCGGAACTGAACAGCGCCACCGGCCTGCTCGCGCAACTCGGGATCGACAGCATGGAGCACGTGCTCGCGGTGGATCCCGAGGACCCGGCGCGCTGGAACCGCGCCTTCGAGGCCGACGGCCTGCCACCGGGCCGCGTCTGGGCCGTCCGGTACGCCGCGGAGGGACTCGCCATCGGCATCGGCACCGCCTATGTCACTGACGAGCAGCTCCGGCTGGCCCGCGCGGAACTGCTCGCACTCACCGAGACGGCCCCGGAATGAGTTCAGGCCCGGAATCCATGGATTCCGGGCCTGAACCTTGGTAGCGGGGACAGGATTTGAACCTGCGACCTCTGGGTTATGAGCCCAGCGAGCTACCGAGCTGCTCCACCCCGCGTCGGCTCACAAAGCTTATCGCACCCCGATCCTGGAGATCAGCCGGGTACCCGGATCCGCTGCCGACCGTTCCCGGGACGCCTCGGGCAGGAACGGCGAAGGGCCCCGGAGAGAACTCCGGGGCCCTTCGTCACGAGTAGCGGGGACAGGATTTGAACCTGCGACCTCTGGGTTATGAGCCCAGCGAGCTACCGAGCTGCTCCACCCCGCGTCGGCTCGACAACCGTAGCGCACCGACCCGGGCAGGCGCAAAACGGGTACTCAGTCCAGCCACCGCCGGATCGCCTCGACCGCCCGCCGGCTGTCCGCGTCGAACTGGGCGCGCTGGGTCGAGGTGCTCTCCCAGCCCTGTTCCCACAGCACCGTCACCACGTCGCCGGAGCGCACCGCGCGTACCAGGTGCACCTCGTCGCCGCCGCTCGGATCGCCGTTGGCGTCCCGGTACGGCGTCCGCGTCTCGAACAGCACCGACTCGTCGCCGTACCCGCTGTCGGGCAGCAGACGCTGCCGCACCGTCACCGGCGGCGTGCCCCGGGCGGGCTGCTCGGGGCACGCGCGTACCGCCCCGCGCAGCTCGGCCAGCGCCGCGCCGGCGCCGCCGGACCGGTAGATCGTGATGCTGTGCCGGTAGTTGCCGGACGGCACCTCGTCGGCCGGTGCGCCGGCCCGCCGGTACGGCAGCGACCGGGCCCGCTGCGCGACGACCCGCTCGTCGCCGGGCGTCGCGCCGCACAGCACCGGCAGGACCGGTCCCGGGCCGAAGTAGTTGCCGGTGCCGGCGTCGTTTGCGGCGGGCAGCACGAAGAACGCCCGGTCCGGGATCGTGGTCGGGGTCGCCGCGGCCGGAGGCGTGGTGGTCACGATCGGACTGCGCGAGCCGGAGGTACGGCCGACGGCCGGCGGCGGCGTGGTGGGCGACGGCGCGACCGAGGGCGCGGCTGCCGACGGCCGCGGGGTGGGCGTACCCGCGGGGGGTGGAACCGGGACGGGCCCCGGCCCGGCGGCGAGCACCAGCCGGCTTCCGGCCACCGTGCCGGCGACCAGCCCGGCGGCGGCCAGGACGGTGATCGCGGCGCGGCGCCGGGCCCAGCGGTCGGCGCTGCGGCGCAGCCGGTCCGGTGCCGGCAGCACCCGCTCGTCGGTGTCGGCGGCGAGGGACCGGTAGTAGCGGTGCAGTTCACGCGACATCGTTGACCTCCAGCTCCTCGGCGGCGACGCCGGGCAACAGCTCGGCCAGCCGGGCCCGTCCCCGGGACAGCCAGGACTTCACCGTGCCGGTGGGCACGCCGGCCTCCCGGGCGATCTCCTCCACCGGCAGGTCGAACAGGTAGTGCAGGGCGAGCGCCTGCCGGTGCCGGGGCGGGAGCTGCCGCAGCGCCGCGACCAGCAGCACGGTGTCCTCGCCGGGCGGTCCGACGTCGGGTGGCGGGCCGGTGCGGCTGGCCGCGAGGCGCCACCCGCGCAGCCGCCGGAACCGGTCGGTCGCCAGCCGGCTGATCACCAGCCGCAGCCACGCCTCCGGCGCGGGATGGCCGGCGAGCTTCGCCCACTGCCGCCAGGCCCGGGCGTACGCCTCCTGCACGAGATCCTGGGCCTCGGCCGGGTCGCCGGCCACCGCGTAGCCGTACCGGACGGCCCGCCCGGACGTGCTGCGGTAGAAGTCGTCGAAGCTGTCCGCGTCCCGCATGTGCCCTCCCGCCCCCCACACGTTCACCTGCACTGTTGACGGCGCGGCGGGGTCCGGGGTTGCGGCCGGGGAGTCCGCTTCACGACACGAGCCCGTGGCCCGGGTGACCGTTGCGGTCCCGGACCACGGGCTCGTGGTGTCAGCTCGGCGTCAGCCGCCAGGTGTCGGCGCGGGGGACGTCGGCGCCGGTGGCGAGACGCTGCCCGACGGCGCCGGGTTGCCCGAGCCGTTCGCCGCGGCCTGGGCCTGCTGGAACGCGCTCATCGCCTCGTCCAGCGCCTTCAGCGCACGCCCGTACCGCTCGAAGTCGCCGGACGTCTGCGCGGCCTTGACCTCGGCGATCGCGGTCTGCACCCGGGCGGCCGCCTGGGCCAGCTCCCCGCTCATCGGCGGCGGCGTGTTGTTGTTGTCGCCCCCGGTGGGCGGCGGCGTGGGGTTGTCGTCGGTGCTGGGCGGCGGGTTGTTGTTCGGCGCCCGCTTGCCCTGCTCGACGAGCTGTTTGATGCCGTCGCTGAGGTTGTTGGCGAGCACCACGTACGAGCCGCCGTCACCGTAGGAGAGCAGCACCTTCTGCAACAGCGGGTACGCGTCCTGGCTGCTGCTCTTCACGTACACCGGCTCGACGTAGAGCATGCCGTCGGCGAACGGCAGCGAGAGCAGGTTGCCGTACTGCACCTGCGCCTGGTTGGACGAGAGCAGGTTGAGCTGCTGCCGGATGTCACCGTTGTTGGTCATCTGCTGGTGCACCTGCGTCGGCCCGGAGATCCGGGTCTGGTCCGGCAGCTCCAGCACCTCCAGCTTCGGCTGCCCGTCGACGTACGACCCGGAGACCAGCGCGGCGAGGTTCTGCCGCCCGTTCGGGGTGACCGCCGAGGTCAGCTGGAAGCGTGGACCGTCCTGCCCGGGGAACTGGGTGAACAGGTAGTACGGCGGCTGCTTCTGCCCGCTGTCCGGCGCGTCCGGCACGTTCGGCACCTGCCAGAAGTCCTGGCCGGAGTAGAAGTCGCCGGGGTCGGTGACGTGGAACTTGGTCAGCAGGTTGCGCTGCACCTTGAACAGGTCGGCCGGGTAGCGGAAGTGCTCGGCCAGCTCGGCCGGGATGTCGCCCTTGGGCAGCACCAGGTCGCCGCCGAACGCCTTGTTCCACGCCTTGAGCACCGGGTCGGTGTCGTCGTACGAGTAGAGCTTGACCGTGCCGTCGTACGCGTCGACAGTCGCCTTCACCGAGTTGCGGATGTAGTTGACGTTCTCCCGGGCGAGCTGGAACGTGCCCCGGCCGGTCAGCTCGTCGGCGGTCTCGGCCTGGAGGTTGACCCGCTCGGCGTACGGGTAGGTCGCGGCCGTGGTGTAGCCGTCGATGATCCACAGGACGCGCCCGTCGACCACCGCCGGGTACGGGTCGCCGTCGAGCGTGAGGAACGGCGCGACCTTCTCCACCCGGTCGCGCGGGTTACGCACGTACAGCAGCTTCGAGTTCTCGTTGACCGCCTCGGAGAGCAGGAAGTTCGACTCCTGCTCCTTGATCGCGTAGAGCAGCCGGCGCGGGAACGAGCCGATCTTGACGCCGCCCTCACCGGTGTAGGTGTAGTACTGCTCGCCGCCGGTGGAGGTGGGCCGGTCGAACTCGACGTTGCGCTCGCCGGTCTGCCCGACGATCGCGTAGTCGTCCGGCTCCATCCGCTCGCCGTAGTAGATCCGCGGCTGCTGGGCCGGGATCTCCTCGGCCGGCGCGGAGCACGCCTCCTGTGCCTTGTCGCCGAGGAAGCCGGAGACGAAGTACGGCTGGCCGCCGCAGACCACCTGGTTCGCCGGGGCGGCCACCAGGCCGTACCCGTGGGTGTAGACGGTGTGGCGGTTGATCCAGTTGCTCTGCTGGTCGGTCAGCTCGCCGTAGTTGATCTCACGGACGCCGACCACGTAGTCGGAGGTCTTGTCCTTGACCGAGTACCTGTCGATGTCCAGCTTCGAGCCGAAGTCGTAGAAGCCGCGGACCTGCTGGAGCTGCGTGTACGTCTCGGAGACCAGCTGCGGGTCGAGCAGCCGGATGTTCGACACCACTGACGTGTCGGTGGCCAGGCTGGCGGGTGGAACGAGGTTGCTGGCCGCGTACGGTGTGGTCTTCGTGCCGTCGAGGCTGAACGCGGTGCGGGTGGCCTTGATGCTGCGTTCGATGTACGGCGCCTCCTTGTCCCGGGCGCTCGGCTTGACCTCGAACGTCTGCACGGCCCACGGGTAGATGCCGCCGATCGCCACCGCGGAGACGCCCAGCAGGGCCAGCGAGATGCCCGGCCAGACCAGGTTCCGCATGACGGCGTTGGAGAACACGATGATCGCCAGCGCCACCAGGACGGAGATCCAGGCGAGGATCTCCTTCGCCGGGAGCAGCGCGTTCACGTCGGCGTAGCCGGCGCCGTAGAGCTTGGCGCCCTCGTTGTACTCCAGCAGCATGGCCCGCCGGTCCAGCACGTAGGCGACGGCCTTGAGCAGCACGAACACGGCTACCAGCGTGCTGAGGTGGGCGCGGGCGGCGTTCGTCATCCGGTCGCCGACGCCCTGGAGGCGCACGCCGCCGAAGATGTAGTGCACCGCCAGCGCGCCGAGCAGCGACAGCACCACGACTGTGAAGCCGACGCCGAGCAGGTAGCGCCAGAACGGGAGCTGGAAGACGTAGAAGCCGACGTCGACGCCGAACTCCGGGTCCTTCACGCCGAAGTCGCCGCCGTTGCGGAACAGCAGCCACTGACCCCAGCGGCTCTGCGCGGAGAGGCCGGCGAACAGCCCGACGACGGCGGCGGCGAGCGCGATCCAGGTGCCGAGCCGCGGGCTCAGCAGCATCCGGTAGCGCTCCAGCGTGGCCTGCTCGGCCGAGTGCGGACGCATCTTGGGCCGCAGCCGGTGGGCCAGCCAGAGGTTGCCGCCGACGAGCAGCGCCATGCCGACGCCGACCACGAGGAACAGCAGCAGGCGGGTGGCGAGCACGCCGGTGAAGACCTGGGTGTAGCGGACCTCGTCGAACCAGAGCCAGTCGGTCCAGGCGTTGACGCCCCACCCGAGGAGGGTGAACAAGATGAACACCCCGATCAGGACACCGATGGTGACGCGTCCGCGCCGGCTCATCCTCGGTAAGGGACTGCTACGCATGACCACTGTTGGCTCCGCACGCTCGATGTGATCGGCTCCGACCAGGCACCAAGAGTACGGGGTGTTCCTGAGCACGTCGGGTCAAGGTCACGTCACGATCCGCCCGCCGGCCGCCGCCCGGCCCGCCTCAGCAGCGCGTCGGCTGTCCCCCGGCGCGCAGCGTCTCAAGTGCCTTCAATGCCTCACCCAGCGTGGCGACCCTCAGCAGCGGCAGTCCCGGCTGCGGGTTGCGGACCGCCTCGGCGCAGTTGTCGGCCGGCACCAGGAACGCCTTCGCGCCCGCGTCCTTGGCGCCGACCAGCTTCTGCGCGATGCCGCCGATCGGACCGACGCGACCCTCGTCGTCGATGGTGCCGGTACCGGCGATGATCTTCCCGCCGGTGAGGTCGGCCGGCTCCAGCTTGTCGATGATGCCGAGCGAGAACATCAGCCCGGCGCTCGGACCGCCGATGTCACCCAGGTCGATCTTCAGGGTGAACGGGTGCGGCTGCTGCTGGTCGATCTCCACACCGATGCGCGGTCGGCCGTCCTGCTCGCGGCTGGTCACCGTCGCCGTACCCGGTGTGTCACCCCGGGTGTAGCCGATCGTCAGCGCGGTGCCCGCGGGCTTCGCCCGGATCAGCTCGGTGAGCTTGGCCGCGCTCGTCACCGGCACCCCGTCGACCGACGTGACCACGTCGTCGGGGCGCAGCACGTCGACCGACGGGCCGCCCGGCGTGACCGCCTTGACCAGCACCTTGATCGGGTAACCCAGCTCGCGCAGCGCCGCCGTCTCGGCGCTGGTCTGCGAGTTCTGGAAGTCCTCCGCGTTGCGCTTCTCGACCTCTTCCTGCGACTCCCCCGGCGGATAGACCAGCTCCCGCGGCACCACCGCCTCGTCCGAGGAGAACCATCCGGCCAGCGCCGACCGCAGCCGCACGGTCGGCTGCACACCGACAGTGGTGAGCCGGAGCTGACCGGCGGAGGTGGACGTCGCGCGGCCGGTCACCTGGATGACCTCCTTGCCGTCCTCACTGCCCAGCGTGTTCACCGTCGGACCGGGGCCGAGCACCACGTACGGCAGCGGCACGCTCAGCACGCCGACGCTGAGCAGGGCGGTGAGCAGGGCACCGAGGAGGACGGTCACGCCGCGACGTCTCATGGGCCAGAGCGTACCGATCCGTACCGTGCCATCCGGCGCGGTGACCGGCGGACTTCGCCCTCAGCGCAACGCCGAGTGGCACGACCTGCGGCGGGCCCCGCGTACCGTAGACGTCGTGCCTGATATTCCGTTCGGCTTCGCGCTCCCGGGTGGTCAACCACCGGACCCCAACGATCCCGCGGCGATGCAGCAGTTCATGTCGCAGTTGCAGCACCTGCTCTCGGCGCCGGGCAGCGGGCCGGTCAACTGGGACCTCGCCCGGCAGGTAGCCGCCAGCCAGCTCGCCGCCGCCGGCGACCCGGCGGTGTCGCCGTTCGAACGCAACGCGGTCGAGGAGGCGCTGCGCATCGCCGACCTCTGGCTGGAGCCGGCGACCTCGTGGCCCTCCGGCATCCGCACCTCGGTCGCCTGGAACCGCAACGAGTGGATCTTCAAGACGCTCGACGTGTGGCGCAAGCTCTGCGACCCGGTGGCCAGCCGGATGGTCGGCGCGATGGGCGACCTGGTGCCGCCGGAGGCCCGCGCCCAGCTCGGCCCGATGCAGTCGATGGTCGCCACGCTCGGCGGCGCCCTCTTCGGCGGCCAGCTCGGCCAGGCGCTCGGCTCGCTCGCCGCCGAGGTGCTCTCCGCCGGTGACATCGGCCTGCCGCTCGGCCCCGCCGGCACCGCCGCGCTCGTCCCCGCCAACATCAAGGTGTACGGCGAGGGCCTGGAGCTGCCCGAGGACGAGGTACGCCTCTACGTGGCCCTGCGCGAGGCCGCCCACCAGCGGTTGTTCCAGCACGTGCCGTGGCTGCGCGGGCACGTGCTGACGGCGGTGGAGAACTACGCCGCGGGCATCCGGGTCAACCGGGAGGCGATCGAGGAGGCGATGGGCCGGGTCGACCCGACCGACCCGGAGTCGATGCAGGCGATCGCCCTGGAGGGCATCTTCACGCCCGAGGACACGCCCGCGCAGAAGGCGTCGCTGGCCCGGCTGGAGACCGTGCTCGCCCTGGTCGAGGGCTGGGTCTGCCACGTCGTCGACAGCGCCGCCGGTGACCGCCTCCCCAACGTCGTACGCCTCGGCGAGGCGTTCCGCCGCCGCCGCGCCGCGGGTGGCCCGGCCGAGCAGACGTTCGCCGCGCTGGTCGGCCTCGAACTGCGGCCCCGCCGCCTGCGTGAGGCGACGGTGCTGTGGGCGGCGCTGACCGAGCACCGCGGCATCGCCGGGCGGGACGCGGTCTGGGGCCACCCGGACCTGCTGCCCTCCGACGACGACTTCGCCGCCCCGGAGGCGTTCGCCACGACGAGCACCGACCTCGACGACGAGCTGGCGAACTTCGACTTCTCCGCCCCCGGCGCCCCGGAGGAGAAGTCCCCGGGCGAGGACGACGACAAGCACTGACACGTACGCGAGCGGGGCCCGCACGGTTCACCGTGCGGGCCCCGTCCGCGTTCCCGCCCCCGCCCCGCCCTCGCCGCGCCCCGCCCATCTCACCGTCGATCTTGGACTTGTGGCGCCCAGGATGTCCCGAGTGCGGCTTCTGTGAGGTGCCACAACTCCAAGATCGGCGAATCGGCGGCAGGGCGGCCATGCGGGCAGCGCGGTGCGGGCAGGGCGGGCGCGGAGGCGGCGGGGTGGCGGAAGGTCTAGACGGGGCGGCCGGACAGCAGGGCGCGCGTCGCCTCCCAGCCCTCGACGGCCGGATCGAGTGCGGCCAGGTCAGCCGGGCCGCGCATCCGGTGCCAGCCGGCGGTGACCGCCACGTCGCCCGGGCTCGGTGCCGCCCGTCGCACCTCGGCCGGCGCGGTGGTGTCCAGGTCCAGCGCCGGCAGCCACGCCTGTACGGGCAGTCGCGCCGCCACTCCCAGCAGCCCGGTTCCGCTCCCCTCGACCGGGGCCACCGCCACCGGCCGGGTGGTGAGCGGCCGGAGCAGCTTGCCGAGCGTCAGACCGGGCACGTCCGGCGCGTCCGCCGCCACCACTGCCACCTGGTCGTAGCCGGCCGCCCCGCCATCGCGGGCCGCCCGGTCACCGGCCAGCGCCGCGAACACCGCGTTCGGCGTGGGCTCGGGCACCTCGTACACCTGGGTGCCGGGCCAGACCACGGCGTCGGCCAGCCATCGGTCCCGGCTGGTGACCGCCACCGCGGTCTCCACCTCGTTCAACGTGGCGAGCAGGTCCACCACGTCCTCGGCGAGCGCGGTACGCCATCGCGCCGGATCGATTCCGGGCGGCGTCCAGGTCACCGGGCCGAGCAGCGCCACCACCACACGTCGCGACATTCGCCGACCTTAACCCCCGCCCCACCCGCGTCCGTTCACGATCATGAGGTTGGCGGTGACGAAGCGGACGAAACGCCAGACCAACTTCATGATCGACCGCGATGGGCGGTGGTCAGGGGATGGCGGCGGTGGCGGCCACGCCCTCCAGGTAGCCGCGGGCGCGCTCCGACCTCGGGTAGCGGGCGACCAGCGCCCAGAAGTCGGCGTTGTGGCTGGGCACGATGAGGTGCGCCAGCTCGTGCAGCAGCACGTAGTCGATCACCCAGTCGGGCATGTCCTGGACCCGGTGCGAGATCCGGATGGTGCGGTCGGCGGGCGTACAGGAGCCCCAGCGGCCGTTCTGGTTGGTCACCCAGCGGACGCTGGCCGGCGCGGCAGCCGACCCGTGTTCGGGCAGGTAGAGGTCGATCAGTCGGGTGGCGCGGGCGAGCAGTTCGGCATCCGAGCGGGCCAGCCGGCCCTCGCGGGCGGCGAGCCGGGCGAGCATCCGGTCGACCCACTCGCTCTCCTCGGCCCGGGAGAACTGGTCGGGGATCAGCACGACGACGCGCTCACCGTCCCGGTACGCGGACACCGTGCGCCGCCGACGCTGGCTGCGCCGCACCTCGACGACGGGCTTCCGCGTCACGGCCATTACCGGTCCGCGCAGCCTCGGTTGACTGTCACGATGGAAAGCTAATGCGTACTGACCAGGACTCCGCAAGAGTCAACACGACGACACGCGCCCGGAAAGTGGCGGTTGATTGTCAGGAGTCCGGAAAAAATTCTTTGCGACGGTAGCTGACCATCACCTGACCGGCTCTGTTCACGTTAAGTGATCTACGACGGGTGACTGTCGGAGGGCCGCGCGAAGCGGATCTGGGTGCATTCATCCGGCGTGTCCGCGCGAAACTGACTTATCCGACGTTACTCGGCATGCACACTCTCGACGTCGACTTGCTCACAGAGTCGGCGTACAGCTGACATGGAACCGCCCAGACCTGGGTAGGGTCCGCCAACCACGGTCAGGTGACTGACCGCGGAGAACCCCCGGCGCCGGTGCCACGCGTGGGCCGCCGCAGGGAGACCCGCCGGGACACCTCCGGCGGACGAGACGAGGAGGCTACCGTGGCCGACCAGGCCCAGACCTACAACGGTTACTGCGTGAAGTGCAAGGAGAAGCGGGACTTCGAGGGGCACGTGGAGGTCTCGAAGACCGGCATGAACATGGCCAAGGGCAAGTGCCCGGTGTGCGGCACAACAGTGAACCGCATCCTGGGCAAGGCCAAGGTCTGACCCGTACGGCAGAAACGGAGGAGGACGGCCGTCGGCCGTCCTCCTCCGTCGTGTAGCCGACACAGTTACCGGCTGGTTGTGGAAAACCGGCGAGATCCTGTGGACAACGCTGGCCACGGCTCGCCGCACCTGTGGACAACGAGCGACGGAGCGCGTGGAGACGGTCACGATCAGTGGCGTGACCGATCCGACACCGCTCGTCCGTCCCGTCCTGCTGCCCGGCCTGACCCGGCTCTGGCGCGACCGGCACACGCTCCAGCTGGGCGAGCCGCCCGGCCGCGCGGTGCTGCTGGAGATGTCCTCGCCGGGAACGGCCCGCCTGCTCGACCTGCTCGACGGCACCCGCAGCGAACGCGCCGTGCTGGCCGGGGCGGGCGCCGCGCGAGTCCCGCCCGACGAGGCACGCGCCCTGCTCGACACGCTCCGGGACGCCGGGCTGGTGGTGCCGGCACAGGCACTGCTCCCACGCGAGCTGGCCGGAGCGGCCCGGGCCCGGCTGGCCACCGAGGCTGCCGCACTGGCGCTCGCGTCGCCCGACCTGCCCGGCACACCGGCCCGGCTGCTGCGCCGCCGCCGTGCCGCCCGGGTGCTGGTCACCGGTACGGGACGCCTCGGCGCGGCGGTCGCCGTCGCGCTGGCCCAGGCCGGGGTCGGGCACGTCGTACCCGATCTGGCCGGCCCGGTCGGCGCCGGTGACCTGGTCGGGACCGGCCTGACCGCCGCGGAGCTGGGCCGTCCGCTGGCCCCGGCGGTACGCGCGGCGCTGGAACGATGCGCGCCCGGAACTGTCACCGGCCCGTCCCGGGCGGCCCGGCCGGACCTGGTGGTGCAGCTCGGCGTCGACCGTCCGGCCGAGCTGCTGGCCACCGGGTACGCCCACCGGCGTCAGCCCCATCTGCTGCTCGACCTGCGCGGCGGCGTACCGGTGGTCGGTCCGCTGGTCCGCCCGCCCGCCGGTCCCTGCCTGCGCTGCCTCGACCTGCACCGCGGCGACCGGGATCCGGACTGGCCCGCGCTCGCCGCCCAGCTCGCCGCCGACCGGGGTGCGCGGGCCTGCGCCGCCGCCACCGGGCTCGCCGCGGCGGCCTTCGCCACGGCCGAGGTGCTGGCCCAGCTCGACGGCGCCCAGCCGGAGACGCTCGGCGGCGCGGTGGAGGTCCGGGGTCCGGGTCGCGTCCGCTACCGACGGTGGCCCCCACACCCCTCCTGCGGTTGCTGCCGGCGTCGCCCGATCCGGTCGGCCCCGGCCACTACCCGCCGCACGGCAGCAGCGGAGGCCCCGCGTCGGTAACAATGGCCGGGTGACCGACATCCCGCGCCGGGCCGTGTCCCGCACCGCCAAACTCGCCGCCCTGCCGCTCGGGTTCGCCGGTCGAACCGTCCTCGGCATGGGCAAGCGGGTGACCGGCCTCGCGTCCGACGTCATCTCCGCCGAAATCCAGCAGCGCACCGCCGAGCAGTTGTTCAGCGTGCTCGGGCAGCTCAAGGGCGGGGCGATGAAGTTCGGCCAGGCCCTGTCGGTGTTCGAGGCGGCGCTGCCCGAGGAGGTCGCCGCGCCCTACCGGCAGGCGCTGACCAAGCTCCAGGAGGCTGCGCCGCCGCTGCCTGCGGCGACAGTGCACAAGGTGCTCGCCGAGCAGCTCGGCCCGGACTGGCGCGACCGGTTCGTCGAGTTCGACGACACCCCGGCCGCCGCGGCGAGCATCGGCCAGGTGCACCGCGCGGTCTGGCGCGACCCGGGGTACGGGCCGAACGGCGGCCCCCAGCACCGGGACGTGGCCGTGAAGATCCAGTACCCGGGGGCGGGTGACGCCCTGCTCGCCGACCTCAAGCAGCTCTCCCGGCTCGGCGGCATGTTCCGGGCCATCCAGCCGGGGCTGGACGTGAAGCCGCTCCTGGCCGAGCTGCGCGAGCGCATCACCGAGGAGCTGGACTACGAACTGGAGGCGGAGTCGCAGCGGGCGTTCGCCGCCGCGTACGCCGACGACCCGGACATCTTCATTCCGGAGGTGCTCGACGCCGCGCCGCGGGTGCTGATCACCGAGTGGGTGGAAGGCATTCCGCTGTCCCAGATCATCCGGGAGGGCACCGAGGAGCAGCGGAACGAGGCCGGCCGGCTGATGGCCGAGCTGCACCTGTCCGCGCCGGAGCGGGCCGGGCTGCTGCACGCCGACCCGCACCCGGGCAACTTCCGGCTGCTCCCGGACGGCCGGCTCGGCGTGATCGACTTCGGAGCGGTGGCCCGGATGCCGCAGGGCACGCCCGAGCCGATCGGCCGGATCGCAGCACTGGCGCTGCGCGGGGACGCCGACGCGGTGGTGGAAGGGCTGCGCGCCGAGGGCTTCGTCAGCCGCACCGAGTCGATCGACGCCCCGGCGGTGCTCGACTTCCTGCGTCCGATGCTGGAGCCGATCGCCGCGGAGGAGTTCCGCTTCACCCGGGCCTGGCTGCGCGGCGAGGCGACCCGGCTGGCCAGCCCTCGCTCCCCCGCCTACCAGCTCAGCCGGCAGCTCAACCTGCCCCCGTCGTACCTGATGATCCACCGGGTCACGCTGGGTTCGATCGGGGTGCTCTGCCAGTTGGAGGCGAAGGCGTCCTACCGGTCGATCCTGGAACGCTGGCTACCAGGCTTCGCGCCGGTGGTCTGAGCGCAAGCCGGCGAGCGCGCGGGCACGGCGAAGGGGCGGTGACCTGTCGGTCACCGCCCCTTCCTCACGCGATCGTTCTACAGAACGCCCAGGTCGCGGGCCGACTGGCTGCGACCCCGCATGGCGACGGTACGGGCGGAACGGGTTGCCTCAGTGCTCGTGGTGGTGCGACCGGCCTGAGGCCGGCGCATTCGGGCCCTGGACAACGCTTCGTGGAGTAGTTGCATCTCGAATCCGTTCGGCAGGTTCAGCATCAGGGTTTCTCTCTCAGGTCGGCCGGTGGAGGGACACCGGCATCGGTCGGTTTCGGAACGTAGGTTTGTCAGGCTGCCAGCCGGACGGAGCTACGCGACTCGGACAGCCCGCTGGCCGCCAGTCGCGCCTCCGCCTCGACCCGGAGCTGCGCGTCACGGGCGAGGTCCTCCTTGCGCGGACGGCCACGGGGCCGCTTGCGCGGGACGACCGCGCCACGCTCGAAGATCTCGCCGCCCCAGACGCCCCAGGGCTCGGCTCGCTCCACCGCCCCGGCCAGGCACTCGACGCGCAGCGGGCAGTCCCCGCAGAGCGACTTGGCCAGCTCGAGCTCGGCGGGCGAGTCGGAGAACCACAGGTCGGGGTCGAACTTCCGGCAGGGCAGGTTCGCCTCCACGTCGACGCTCACGTCGAGGGGGGCCAACGCCAGACTCATCCTCCGGTCACCTCTCTCTCACTTCGATCTCGTGGATCGCATTCCGACGTACTTCGGCGGGACAAAAAAACTGAGGCCGCGGATCCCGGTATGCGGGTTCCGCGGCCTCGAGGTGAGCCGGTGGTCTGATGGATCAGACCGGTCTACCTCGAGGTGGAACACCGCGGACATCCGTGCGCTTCTTGGCGCCATCGATGCCCTTGCCCGCGAAGCCACTGGTTCCCTCGACTCCGGCGATCGGCGCAACGGTCAGGTTCAGCTCGGCCTGAACCGGGACCTGGTGCACCTGCGGAGCCGACGGTCGAGCGGCGAGGGCCACCCGGACAGCCGACAGCGGAGCGACGGCAGACGGCATCGCCGCAAGACGCTCATAGGTGAAGATCTTCATTGGTGCCACCTCCCTACTCTCCTCGTGCCGACCGTGGACTCATCCCCTTTGAGCAGCCAGAACGGCGCCGCTCGCGAGGTGTGTCATGAGGCTATTCCTAGCCCTCGGGGGAGGGCAAACGATTTACGGCTAGTTTTCAGAAGTTTTCTGTGGGCAGACCTCGTCCACCGTGGCGCCCGCCACCAGGGCGAGCACCGTATCCCCGTAAAGCCCGACTTTTCGGGGCCCGATCCCGGCGATCGCCACCAGTTCCTCGGTGCGGCCGGGCTTCCGCTCGGCCAGCGCGGTGAGCGTGGCGTCGGTGAAGACCACGTACGCCGGCACCTTCTGCGCGCCCGCCACCCGCTGCCGCCACTCGCGCAGCCGCTCGTACAGCTCCTCGTCGATGTCCGACGGGCAGGTCGGGCAGCGGCCCAGTTTGCGGTCCGCGCCGGCGAGCAGCGTGGCACCGCAGATCCGGCACGAGACCACCTGCGGTCGGCGCCGCTCGGCCCGCCGCGCCGGCCCGCCGCCGCCGGCCCGCTCCCCGCCGCCGGACCGGTCGAGCTGCGGCAGGAACCGCGAGGGCCGCCGGGCCCGCCCACCCGGCGAGCGCGCGGTGGCGTACGACAGCCAGAGCCACTCCCGGGCCCGGGTGATCCCGACGTAGAGCAGCCGCCGTTCCTCCTCGACCTGCTCCATGGTCTTCGCGTACGTGGTGGGCAGCGTTCCCTCGGCCAGCCCGACCAGGAACACCGCGTCCCACTCCAGCCCTTTCGCCGAGTGCAGCGACGCGAGCGTCACCCCCTCGACTGTGGGCACGTGCTGCTGGGCGGCCCGCCGGGCGAGTTCCTCGGTGAACCCGGTCAGGCCCGGTTCCTCCTCGGCCTGCGCCGCGTACTCCTCGGCGAGCTGGACCAGCGCGGCGAGCGCCTCCCACCGCTCCCGTGCGGCGCCGCCGGGCGGGGGCGCGTCGGGCGCCCAGCCGACGGCGGTGAGCGCCTCGACCACGGCGGCCGGCAGCGGGGTTCCCGCGTCGGCCGACCGGGTGGCGGCGCGCAACGCGATCATCGCCTGGCGCACCTCGGGCCGCTCGAAGAACCGCTCCGCACCCTGGAGCACGTACGGCACCCCGGCCTCGGAGAGCGCCTTCTCGTACGCCTCGGACTGCGCGTTGGTGCGGAACAGCACCGCGATCTCCCGCGCCGGGGTGCCGCCCGCCACGAGCGCCCGGCAGCGGGCCGCGACCGCGTTCGCCTCGGCCGGCTCGTCGGTGAAGATCCGCAGTTCCGGTTCCGGGCCGGGCCGGCGCTGGCCGTGCAGCTCCAGCCGTAGCCGCGCCTCGGTGCCCCGGGCCTGCGAGATCACCGCGTTGGCGAGCCCGACCACCTGCGGGGTGGAGCGGTAGTCGCGGACCAGCCGGACGACTGTCGCGCCGCGGTGCAGGCGGGGGAAGTCGACCAGGTACGACGAGGTGGCGCCGGTGAACGAGTAGATGGTCTGGCTGGCGTCGCCGACCACTGTGAGGTCGTCCCGGCCGCCCAGCCACGCCTCCAGCAGCCGCTGCTGGAGCGGGTTGACGTCCTGGTACTCGTCGACCACGAAGTGCCGGTACTGGTTGCGCACCTGCTCGGCCACGTCCGGGTGCTCCTCGATGCCCCAGACCGCGGCGCGCAGCATGTCCTCGAAGTCGATCACCCCGTTGCCGCGCTTGAGCCGCTCGTACGCGTCGAACACGTCGGCCACCCGGGCCGGCTCGTACGGCGTCTCGCGCAGCGCCTTGGCCGCGGCGACGACGTACTCCCCGGGCTCGACCAGCGACGACTTGGCCCACTCGATCTCGGCGGACAGGTCCCGCGCGGCGGCCCGGTCGGCGCGCAGGCCGACCTTGGCGGCGGCGAGCGTGACCACCCGCACCTTGCTGTCCAGCAGCTCCGGCATGGCCCGGCCGGCCAGCAGCCGGGGCGCGAAGTAGCGGACCTGCCGCAGCGCCGCGGCGTGGAACGTGCGCGCCTGCACACCCTGCACCCCGAGCACGCCGAGACGGCTGCGCATCTCGGCGGCGGCGCGGGCGGTGAACGTGACCGCCAGCACATGCCGGCCGGCGATGTCCCCGGTCAGCGCCCGGTACGCGATTCGCGAGGTCACCGCCCGGGTCTTGCCGGTGCCGGCGCCGGCCAGGATGCAGACCGGACCGGCCGGAGCGGTCACCGCGGACCGCTGCTCCGGATCCAGCCCGGCCAGCACCCGTTCCGCCGCTGAGTGAACGCCCACAGCAGGGAATCATCCCAGCATCGTGTGACGTTGCAGCGGTTAGCCTGGCCTGATCGGACCGGGCGCGAGCCACCCCTTGGAGGACCAGACCATGCTGACGATGTATTCCACCCCGTGGTGCGGCTACTGCCACCGGCTGAAGTCGCAGCTCGACCGGGAGGGCATCGCGTACGAGGTGGTCGACATCGAGCAGGACCCGACGGCCGCGGACTTCGTGATGGGCGTCAACGGCGGTAACCAGACCGTCCCGACGCTGCGCTTCGCCGACGGCAGCGCCCTGACCAACCCTTCGATCACCCAGGTCAAGCAGCACCTGGCCGCGCTGCCCGGCTGATCCGCCCGCGACGCCACGAGCGGCCGCACCCGATCCGGGTGCGGCCGCTCGCCGTCGTTCAGGAACCACCGCGGCTGAGCACCCCGTCGTCGGCCGGCTTCCGGGGCGCCGGGATCCGCACCGGTCCGGCGACCGGCATGGTCAGCCCGCGCCCCCGCCACAGGTAGAGGCCGGCCGCCGTGGTGACCGCACCGACGAGTGCGAACAGCAGCCGGTAGTCGAACACGCCGACGAGCAGCGCGCCGGTGCCGATGGAGAGCGCCTGCGGGCCGCTGACCAGCGCCTCGGACGCGGCGGTGACCCGCCCCAGCAGCCGCGGCGGCGTCCGCCGCTGGATCAGCGTGTTCAACCCCACCATGGTCAGCGGCAGCGAGAGGCCGGCCAGCAGCAGCGCCACCACCCCGAGCCACAACCGGGGGTACGCGAGCGCCAGCGCGGCCGGCCCGAAGAACGTCACGCCCGCGGCGAGCGCGCCGACCTCGCCGAACCGGCGGACCACGGCGGCCGAGAACAGGCCGCCGACCAGCCCGCCGACGCCCTGCACCATGACCAGCACGCCGACGAACGCGGCGTCGCGGTGCAGGCCCAGATCGACGTACGCGAAGATCAGCGACTCGGTGAAGCCCATCACCAGCGAGCCGAGCCCGTACCCGAGCAGCGCCCGGCGCAGCGCCGGCTCGCCGGTCAGGTGCCGCAGCCCCGCGCCCAGTTCGGACGGCCCGCGCCGACCCGGCCGCGACGGCGTGCTCTCCTCCACGCGCAGCCGCCCGACCACCGCCGCCGCGACGAGGAAGCCGGTCATGGCCAGCAGGACCAGCAGCCAGCCGCCGACTGCGGCGTAGACACCGGCCCCGGCCAGCGGCCCGATCAGCCGCAGACCCTGCCGGACGGTCTGGAGCAGCCCGTTCGCGTCGGCGAGCAGATCGGGCGGAACCAGATGCCGGATCAGTCCGTTGAGCACGGCGGTGAGCGTGATGTACGAGAGTCCGTAGAGCGCGGCGACCACGTAGATCACCCAGACGTCGGACCGGTCCCGGACCGTGAGCAGCGGACCGAGCAGCACTGCCGCGACCAGGTTGGCGGCGATGAAGAACTGTCGCCTCCGGTAGCGGTCGACCACCCAGCCGACCAGCGGGGCGAGCGTCATCGGCGCGATGACCGCGAAGATGGTCGCCCCGGCCATGCTGTCCGAACCGGTCAGATCCTTGACCCAGACGGCCAGGGCGAGCAGCAGGACCGACTCCGCCGCCATGCTCGCGACGAGCGCGGCGAACAGGAGACGGAAGTCGGGGCGGCGCAGGACGGTGCGCATCGGTTCCCTCCGGCAGGGGTGCGCCACCAGGGCGCGTCGGGGGCGGGCGCTGGTGAAGACACCCTCCACGGTCCTCTTTTTGTCTCGTGACACGCCCTTGCCGGAACCTCCGACGCCGGTCGCGCCGTCCATACTGACCGTGGGGGGCGAATTTCATACAGTTACCGTCGCGTCAAGCGACGGTCGACGGGAAAGAGGACGCCGTGCCTCCTGCCGTACCAGGCCCGATTCTGCGCCGTCGTCGACTCGGCATCGAGCTGCGTCGGCTCCGCGAACAGGCCGGTCTGACCGGTGACCAGGTCATCGAGCGGATCGGCTGGGCCTCCGCATCCAAGTTGTCCCGTCTGGAGAACGGCCGCAGCCGTCCCGACCCGGACGACGTGGACGTGTTGCTGACGCTCTACGGCGCCGACGAGGAGCAGCGCGCGGAACTGACCGGGATCACCCACGAGGCCGGCGACATGCGCGGCTGGCTGCGCAACTTCCCGGTGATGACCCAGCAGCAGCGCGCCTTCGCCGAGCTGGAGGCCGGTTGCGCGGAGATCTCCGAGTACAACCCGGTGCTGGTGCCGGGGCTGCTGCAGACGCCCGGGTACGCCCGGCACCGGATCATGTCCGCCGCGCAGGTCGCCGCCGAGGCCGGCGACCCGGAGACCGAGGATCCCGAGACCGAGGTACGCGCGCGGCAGGCCCGCCAGTCGCTGCTGACCCGCTCCCCCGACGTGCCCCGATACACGGCGGTGCTGGAGGAGGCGGCGCTCGGCCGCCGTGCCGGGCCACCGGAGGTGCTGCACGAGCAGCTCGTCCACCTGTGCGAGATGGCGCTGCTGCCGAACGTGACGCTGCGCCTGCTGCTGCGGGACACCCGGGTCGGTGACTGGTACCTTCCGCCGACCGCGTTCTCGGTCTACCGGTTCGCCGACCCCCTCGATCCGGAGACACTCGCCATCGAAGGTGGGTTCACCGACGTCATGTCGACCGAGGTAAACACCCTAAATCGCTATAAAGTGGTGTTCGAGTGGCTATGCTCGTCGGCGCTCTCCGCATCGGACACCCTCTCCTGGTTGATCGAGGCGACGGGACGGCTGACCGGCACGGCAGTCGAGTCCACGGTGGCGTACGGGCCGGCAACGGCGCCGGCCCAGCGACGCCGGGACTCGGGGCGCCTCACCACGGAACGGTGATCCGGCACGGACACCGCCCGCGCTCCGGCGTCGCTCGGACCCATCGGAGCACCTCACCAGGAGCAAGCACCATGAACGAGATCCACACCAGCACGACCGCCCGCTCGGGACGGCTCGCCGGCGCCGCCTGGCGCAAGAGCACCCGCAGCCAGACCTCCAACTGCGTGGAGGTCGCGCCGCTCGGCTCCGGGCCGGCCACAGTGGCGCTGCGGGACAGCAAGGACCCGAGCGGACCGGTCCTGCTGTTCGACCGGGCCGGATGGCTCGGCTTCCTCGCCGGAACGAAGAGCGGTCAGTTCGATCTGGACTGATCCGGCGAACCCCGGAGGGCCGTCGGCGTGCGCCGGCGGCCCTTCGCGCGTCCACCCCCGACAACGGTGCTGACCTGGGATCCCCCGATCGGTCGAGCTGGCGCGTTCCCCTTGCCGGGCTGTCACATCGGCGTAACATGACGCGGGAGTGACGTGGAAGTTCCAGCGTGTAACCGCCGATTGTCCGGGGGACACCATGCGGTTCCTGATCGTCCGCACCGAGATCCGTACCGCCGCCGACGCCGACATCGCCGCCGCCTGGGCCGGCGGGGGCCGCCTGCGGGACGAGACGAGCACGCCGGAGCCCCGCCGCCAGGTCGTCCACGCCGAGGACCGGGACGCCGCACTCCTGCTCGCCCGCGCACTGTCCGCCGTCGGTGCGGTACGCACGGGCCGACACCGGGTCAAGGTGCTGCCGATCGAGGAATCCGCTCCCGGGCACCCGTACCGCTGGGACGGTGGATGACCGGACGCTGACGTCCGTCGTGGCCGGACCGGCCTCCCCCGCCGTTTATCCGCCTCACCCGGCCTCGACGGCACGTGTTCCCGGCCCGCGACCGTCGCGGCAACGACGGTCCGGGTCGGGGCCGCGCCCCACCCCCGTTCCACCCGGCCGAGGTCCGCCCGGCCCAGGTCCGCCCGGCCTCGCCAGTTCGGGGAGGTGGCTGCATCCCACCGGCCTGGACCACACCACTTCCCCGGGCTGGTGCCACCCACCAGCCGAAACCCGCCAACCCGACCGCGAGTCCCGCCGCACGCACCCCCCCCGGTGGCACGACCACCGAAACCCGGCCGACCCACCAGCTCGGCGAAGTGGCGGCAACCGACCGCCCTCGACCACGCCATTTCCCCGAACTGGCGCCGCCCGCCAGCCGAACCCGCCAACCCGACCCAACGAACTCGCCAGTTCGGCGAAGTGACGGCATCCCACCCACCCCACCCCGCAAGTCCGGGGAGGTGGCTGTATCCCACCGGTCTGGACCACACCACTTCCCCGAACTGGTGCCACCCACCAGCCCGAAACCCGCCAACCCGACCCCGAGTCCCACCGCACGCACCCCCCGGTGGCGGTCAGTTCGGCGACCCGCAGCGACAGGTCGAACCCGGGCGGCGCGGAAGCGCAACCGCCGGAACCCGCGACCCGCCAGCTCCGCGAAGTGGCGGCATCCCACCCACCCCCACCCCGCCAGCTCGGCGAAGTGGCGGTAATGGACCGGCCTCGACCACACCACATCCCCGAACCGGCGCCGCCGCACCAACCGAACACGCCAACCGACGAGGGCCGGGCCGGGTCAGCAGTGGCCGTCGAGCCAGCGGTGCACCAGGAACAACGCGATCGACGACGGCGGCGGCAGGACCAGCCGGTCTCCCCCGCCCACCGGCACCGGCTCGCCCGCGAGCGCCGCGCCGATCTCCCGGCGGGTGAACCAGCGCGCGTGCGCGATCTCGGCCAGGTCGACCCGGATCGGCGCGTCCGCGTCGGCACGTGCCAGGAAGCCGAGCATCAGCGAACCGGGGAACGGCCAGGACTGGCTGCCCACGTACGTGATCTCCTCGACCGGGACGCCCACCTCCTCGCGGACCTCGCGCAGCACGGCGGCCTCGGCCGACTCGCCGGGCTCGACGTATCCGGCCAGGCAGGAGTAGCGGCGCTGTCCCGGGGTGCGCGGCCAGGCCGCGTTGTTGCCGAGCAGGCAGCGGCCGTCCGGGCCGTCCACACCGTCGTGCACCAGCACGATCATGGCCGGGTCGGTACGCGGCCAGACCCGGCCGCCGTCCGGGTCGATCCGCGACCAGCCGGCCTCGTCGGCGCTCGTCGCCTTGCCGGTCGTCGACGAGTAGCCGTGCCGCAGGTGCCAGTTGAGCAGCGCCAGCGCGGTGGTGAACAGGCCCGCGTCCCGGTCGGTCATCAGGTGGCCGACCTCGCGCAGGTGAGCCGGGCGGGTGTCCGGCAGCGCCGGCAGCGGCCCGTCCACCGCGAACACGGGTACGCCGTCCGGCTCGACGCCGAGGAACATCGGCACCGACCGGGGCACCTCGGGCAGCTCACCGGGGCCGACCAGGACCAGCTCCGGCGGGGTAGACGCGCCCCGGACCAGCGCCCGCCCCTCGGCGGTGGAATCCAGCACCAGCACCCGGGCCCGTTCCCACGCCTCGGTCAGCCAGGCGGGATCGGTACGCCGGTGCGCGGCCCGGTCGAGCGTCGACCGGGCCAGCGGCGGGTCGGATTCGCCGCTCATGCCGATTCCGTACGCACCGGTGTCAGCGCGGCGAGCGAGTCGGCCACCCGCTCGGCGTCGCCGAGCACGACTGTGACCGCGCGGGCCGGGGCCAGGTAGCGGGCGGCCACCTCGGCCACGTCGTCCACCGTCGCGGCGGCCAGCCGGGCGGCGTGCTCGGCGAGGAAGTCCAGCCGCAGCCCGTTGCCGGCGTACGCGCTGGTCAGCGACGCGAGACCGGCCTGGGTGGACATGCCGAGCTGGAGCGTGCCGAGCGCGTACTGGCGGGCCTGCTCCAGCTCGTCGGCCTTCGGCGGCACCGTCGCCAGGCGGCCCAGCTCGTAGTTCGTCTCCACCAGGGCCGCCGCTGTCACCTCGGTGGCCACCTCGGCGCCGGCGACGAGCAGCGAACCGGCCACCGAGTGCTCCACGAGCGAGTGCGGCCCGTACGTGTAGCCCTTGTCCTCGCGGATGTTCTCCACCCAGCGGGAGGAGAAGTAGCCGCCGAAGATCAGGTTGGCGAGCTGCAACGCGGCGTGGTCCGGGTGGGTGCGGGGCACGGCCGGCAGCGCGAGTCGTACCGAGGACTGCACCGATCCGGGCCGGTCGACGAGCAGCAGCGGCCCGGGTTCCAGCGGCGGCGCGGGAGGCAGTTCGGCGACGTGGCCGTCACCGCGCCACCCGGACAACGCCTGCTCGGCCGCGTCCAGCGCCCGGTCCGGCGCCACGTCGCCGACGAGCACCAGCACCGCGCCGGCCGGATGCACCCGCTCGGCGTGCAGCCGCCGCAACGCGGCCGGGCGGACCGCCCGCACCTGGTCCGGGTCGGGCGTCTGCACCGCGTACGGGTGCCGGCCGTACACCCGCTTGAGCAGCGCGGTCCGGGCCAGGTGCGACGGCTGGCTCTGGGCGACCTGGATGCGGTCGACCAGCCGGTCCCGCTCGGTCTCCACCCAGTCCGCGGGGTAGGTCGCACCGGTGAGCACCTCGGCGAGCAGCTCCAGCATCCGGTCCAGGCCGGTGACCAGGCCCGCGCCGGAGAGCATCAGCCGGTCCGGGTCGAGACCGGCGGTCAGCCCGCCGCCGACCTTCTGCAACTCGGCCGCCAGCTCGGTGGCGCTGTGCGCCTCGGTGCCGGAGAGCATGGTCTGCGCCAGCATCGCGCCGCGGGCCAGGTGGGTGCGTCCGAACGGCATCCACAGTCGCAGCTCGACGAGCGGTACGGAGGAGCGGCGTACCGCGATCACGGTGAGGCCGTTGCGGAGCGTGCGCTCGGCCTGCTTGGGCACCTTGAGGCGGCGGTTCGGGCGCAGCGCCGGCAGCGGCCGGACGGTGGTGGTGGTCATCGGGCACCTCCGGGAACGACCTCGACTGCCGCGCGGCGCTCGGGCCGCAGGGTGGCGGCGGCGGCGCGGACCTGTTCCTCGGTCACCTCGCCGACCAGCCGGGGCAGGTCGTTGAGCAGGCCGGGTTCGCCGCGCTGCTGTTCCAGCACCGCCATCCGCAACGCGCGGCCGAGCACCGCGTCCGTGTCGCGCAGCAGGTGGGTGGCCATCCGGGCCTGGGTACGCGCCAGCTCCCCGTCGGTCAGCCCGTCGGCCGCCAGCCGGTCCAGTTCCTCGTCGACGGTGCGCAGCACCTTGTCCACGTCGCCGCCGGGCGGCAGGTGGGCCTGGAGCAGCAGCGCGGTGGGGTCGCGCACGTCGAACGGGTCGCCCATGAAGCCGAGGTACCCGCCGAGGCCGGTGACCGACCGGTCGCGCTGCACCAGCCGCTCGACCAGCCGGGAGGCGTCGCCGTCGGTGAGCACCTCGGCCAGCACCACGTAGGGCAGGTAGCCGGCGAAGTCGCTGATCGGGTCGGGCACCCGCCACGCGCCGGCCACCGCCGGGAGCGGGGCCAGCGCGTCGGTGTACGTGCTGCGCCGCTCGGCGGTCAGGTCGGGCTCGGCGAAGTCGGGCCGCTGCGGGGCGGGCCGGGCCGGCACGTCCCCGAAGTGCCGCTCGATGAGCGTGGTCGCCTCGGCGACGTCGATGTCGCCGCTGACCGCGAGCACGGCGTTGCCGCTGGCGTAGTAGCGGCGGAAGAAGTCGGCGGCGTCGGACACGGTGGCCGACTCCAGGTCGACGAAGGAGCCGTAGCCGTCGTGCGCGTTGGGGAAGGTGTCGAACATCACCGGGGGCAGCGTCAGCCAGGGGAACCCGCCGTACGGCCGGTTCAGCACGTTGACCCGGATCTCCTCCTTCACCACGTCCACCTGGTTGCGCAGGTTCTCCTCGGTCAGCCGGGGGCCGCGCATCCGGTCGGCCTCCAGGAACAGCGCCCGTTCCAGTGCGTTGGCGGGCAGCGTCTCGAAGTAGTCGGTGTAGTCCAGGTGGGTGGAGCCGTTGAACGTCCCGCCCGCGCCCTGGACGTGCCGGAAGTGGGCCAGCTTCTCCAGGTTCTCCGAGCCCTGGAACATCAGGTGCTCGAAGAGGTGGGCGAACCCGGTGCGTCCCTCGGGCTCGGAGCGGATGCCGACGTCGTAGACCACAGCGACCCCGATGACCGGGGCGCTGCGGTCCGGCGTGAGCACCACGCGCAGGCCGTTGTCGAGGGTGAACCGTTCGACCGGGTACTTCGTCGCTGGGATCTTCGCTCTCCGCGTCGGCACGAGATCGACACTAGCGCCTCGGTACCGGCTCTACCGCCGGTGTGCCCTGGCCGAACGGTGGACTGTCGCGGGACGGGACTTGACGCCGGCGGCCGCTTGCCCCACTCTTCCTACCAACTAAATAGGGATACTGCGGATTGGACATTCGATGAGACGGCTTCCCCTGCGCCGCCTGGCCACCCTGGCGGCCCTGGCCGCCCTCGGCGCGGCCACGCTCGGCACCACCGCCGCCTGCGGCGAGGACAGCGACGCCGCCGCCGGTTCCGGCCCGGTGACGCTGCGCCTCGGCTACTTCCCCAACATCACGCACGCCCCGGCTGTGGTCGGCGTCGAGAAGGGGATCTTCAAGGAGAAGCTCGGCAGCGACGTCGAGCTGGACACCAAGACGTTCAACGCCGGCCCGGCCGCCATCGAGGCCGTCTTCTCCGGCGCGCTCGACGCCACGTACATCGGCCCGAACCCGACAGTGAACGCCTTCTCCAAGTCCAAGGGCGAGGCGGTCCGGGTCGTCTCCGGCGCCGCGTCCGGCGGCGTCGCGCTCGTGGTCAAGCCCGGCATCACCTCGGTGGAGCAGCTGCGCGGCAAGAAGATCGCCACCCCGCAGCTCGGCAACACCCAGGACGTGGCGCTGCGCTTCTGGCTCAAGGAGAAGGGCCTGGAGACCACCAAGGAGGGCGGCGGCGACGTCAAGATCGTGCCGCAGGAGAACGCGCAGACGGTCGAGACGTTCGGCAGCGGCGCCATCGACGGCGCCTGGGTGCCCGAGCCGTTCGTCTCCCGGCTGGTGAACGCCGGCGGCAAGGTGCTCGTCGACGAGCGTGACCTCTGGCCGGACAAGAAGTTCGTCATCACCAACCTGCTGGTCAGCACCAAGTTCCTCAAGGCGCACCCGGACGTGGTGAAGAAGCTGGTCGAGGGCCAGGTCGCGGCGAACGAGTTCGTCAACAGCAAGCCGGACGAGGCGCAGCAGGCCATCTCCGACCACATCGGCAAGATCACCGGCAAGCCGCTGGACCTCAAGCTGATCAAGCAGGCCTGGCCGACGCTGGAGTTCACCAACGACCCGATCCCGTCGTCGCTGAAGACCGGCCTGGACCACGCGGTCGCGGTCGGGCTCACCCAGCCGGTCGACCTGAACGGCCTCTACGACCTGAAGTACCTCAACGAGGTGCTCAAGACGCAGGGCAAGGCCGAGGTCAGCCAGCCGTGACGTCGACGAGCACGACCCCGCGCAGCGCGACCGGCTCGGTCGCGCTGCGCGGCGTGACCAAGGTGTACGGCCAGGGCGAGCAGGCGGTCCTGGCGCTGGACGGGCTGTCGCTGGACATCGCGCCGGGCGAGTTCGTCTGCATGGTTGGCGCGTCCGGCTGCGGCAAGAGCACGCTGCTCAACCTGGTCGCCGGACTGGACCGGGCCAGCGGCGGCGCGATCGAGCTGGGCGAGGGCGTCAACCCGGGACTGATGTTCCAGGAGCCGGCGCTGTTCCCGTGGCTGACCGTCGAGGGCAACATCGAGGTGCCGCTGAAGCTGCGCGGACTCCCCCGCGACCAGCGCAAGGAGCGGGTGGCCGAGCTGCTGCGCACGGTCCACCTGTCCGAGTTCGGCCGCAAGCGGCCGCACCAGCTCTCCGGCGGCATGCGGCAGCGGGTCGCGCTGGCCCGCACGCTCGCGCTGGAGACGCCGGTGCTGCTGATGGACGAGCCGTTCGGCGCGCTGGACGCGATGACCCGCGACATCCTGCACGACGAGCTGGAGCGGATCTGGACCGAGCGCAAGCTCACCGTCCTGTTCGTCACGCACAACGTGCGCGAGGCGGCCCGGCTCGCCGACCGCATCGTGCTGCTCTCCAGCCGGCCCGGCCGGATCATCTACTCCACCGAGGTCGCCGTGCCGCGCCCCCGGCGGATCGACTCGCCGGAGGTCTCGGCCATCGCCGCCGAGGTCACCGACCGGCTGCGCAAGGAGGTGGGCCGGCATGGCCAGTGACACCCTCACCGGGTCGGCGCGTACGGACGCGGAGATCTCCGGACTCGACGCGCTGGAGATCGCCGGCCGGGAGAAGGGCCCGTCCCGGGTACGCCGCCTGTGGTCGGCCACCTGGCCCAAGTTCGCCGCGCTCGCGCTGGCCGTCGCCATCTGGCAGGCGGTGGTCTGGTCCGGATGGAAGGAGCCGTGGGCGCTGCCCGGCCCGGCGGTGGTCTTCGGCGACCTCGGGGACTACCTGCTCAGCTCGGCGCTCTGGGAGGGCCTCGCCACCACCGCCCGGCGCGCGGCGGTCGGGTTCGCCGCCGCGGTCGCGGTCGGCCTGCTGCTCGGCCTGGGCGTGGCCCGGGTCAAGGTGCTCAGGGCCGCGCTCGGCTCGATGATCACCGCGTTGCAGACCATGCCGTCGATCGCCTGGTTTCCGCTGGCCATCCTGCTGTTCCAGCTCAGCGAGCAGGCGATCTTCTTCGTGGTGGTGCTCGGCGCCGCGCCGTCGGTCGCCAACGGCGTCATCCACGGCGTGGACTACGTGCCGCCGCTGCTGGTCCGGGCCGGCCGCAACCTCGGCGCCCGTGGGCTCAACCTCTACCGGTACGTGATCGCGCCGGCCGCGCTCCCCGCCATCGTGGCCGGGCTCAAGCAGGGCTGGGCGTTCGCCTGGCGCAGCCTGATGGCCGGTGAGCTGCTGGTGGTCATCGCCACCCGCACCTCGATCGGCGCTCAGCTCACGTACGCACGCGAGCTGAGCGAGGCACCCCGCCTGATGGCCATCATGATCGTCATCCTGGTCGTGGGCCTGCTCGTGGACACCGCGTTCGGGGCCGCCGACAAGGCGATCCGCCGCCGCTGGGGCGTGCTGGACCAGGCCGGCAACTGACGTCGTGTACATCTCCGCGCGCGCCGACTACGCGCTCCGGGCCATGCTCGCCGTCGCCGACGCCGCCGTCACCACAGGCGACCCGGCGGCCGGCGGCGGCGAGCTGGTCAAGGCGGCGAGCCTGGCCGAGAGCCAGGACATCCCGCTCAGCTTCCTTCAGGGGATCCTGCTCGACCTGCGGCGGGCCGGACTGCTGCACAGCCACCGCGGCACCGAGGGCGGGTACGCGCTGACCCGCCCGCCGGACGAGATCAGTGTGGGCGACGTGCTGCGCGCGGTAGGCGGCGCGATCACGAGCGTCCGGGGCATTCCCGCCGACCGGGCCGGCTACCACGGTGTGGCCACCGGCCTGCGGGACGTGTGGCTGGCGGTGGACGGCGCCATCGCCCTGGTCGTGGACCGGACCACGCTCGCCGATCTGCTGAGCGACCGGGCCACGGCACCCTGACGCGCGTCCGTCACGGGGCCGGCGGCGGGACCGCATGATCGCTGTGCGGAAGCCCAGGGCGACGCGCCCGGCCGGTCGTCGGTCGCAGAGGCATGACTCCCGGCCGATATGACTCTGGGGCATATTTATGCCTGAGGGTCATATCGGTATCTCGGTATCATCCGCCCTGGGCGGCTACTGAGCGTGCGGGGCGCGCATCCCGGGTGTGAAGCTGCGGGCGGCGCCGCGATCCGGCGAGCCGCCGTCGGACGGCTGCCACGGCCCGAACGCGGCCACCGCGGCGAGCGCCAGGCCGGCCCCCGCCACCGCGAGCACCAGCACCACTTCCCGCGCTCCGCCCGATCCGGCTTCCCCCGCCATGAACCGCTCCCTCCGCGTCCGGCCGACCCCCCGACCGGTCCCCCGCGCAGCAGCATCACCGTCGGGTTCCGGTCGCACAGTCGGGCAGCCGACCGAACATCGACTGATTCCCGACTCAGGAGCGAACTCTCCGCCCGCTCGGAGACGGCCCGCTCGGAAGCGGCCCGCTCGGAGGCGAGCCGGTCAGGCGCGGGCCGCGGTCAGCGGCGGCGCGGGCGCCGGCGAGGACGGGTTCCCGGGGCGGGATGCGCGGCGGCGGGCGCGGTGATGGTCACCGGCACGCCGGACGGCTCCCGGGCGCCGGTGAGCCGGCTCAGCTCGCTGTCGCCGGCGCGTACCCGCGTGGTCTTGGGGTTGATGCCCGCGGTGGTCATCAGCCGGGCGACGTCGCGGCGCTGGTCCGGCAGCACGAGCGTGACCACAGTGCCCGACTCCCCGGCCCGGGCGGTCCGGCCGCCCCGGTGCAGGTAGTCCTTGGCCTCGGTGGGCGGGTCGGCGTTGACGACCAGGTCCAGCCCGTCGACGTGGATGCCCCGGGCCGCCACGTCGGTGGCCACCAGCGCGGTGACCTGGCCGGTGCGGAACTGCTCCAGGATGCGGGTGCGCTGCGGCTGCGACTTGCCACCGTGCAGCGCCGCCGCGCGTACGCCCTTGGCGAGCAGCTGGCGGGCCACCCGGTCCGCGCGGTGCTTGGTGGCGATGAAGACGATGGTGCGGCCCTCGCGGGCGGCGATGTGCGCCAGCGCGGCCGGCTTGTCCTCCGCGTCCAGGTGCAGCACGTGGTGCGTCATCGCGGTGACGGTGGCGGTGCCCGGGTCGACGGAGTGCGTCACCGGGTCGGTGAGGAACCGGCGGACCAGCCGGTCCACGCCGCGGTCGAGCGTGGCCGAGAACAGCATCCGCTGCCCGCCCGGCGCGACCTGCTCCAGCAGCTTCGTCACCTGCGGCAGGAAGCCCATGTCGGCCATCTGGTCCGCCTCGTCCAGCACGGTGATGGTCACCTGGTCCAGCCGGGCGTCCCCGCGGTCGATCAGGTCGTGCAGCCGGCCCGGCGTGGCCACCAGCACCTCGGCGCCGGCACGCAGCGCGGCCGCCTGCCGGGTCAGCGAGAGCCCGCCGACCACTGTGGCGCAGCGCAGGCCGAGCGTGGCGGCGTACGGGGCGAGCGCTTCGGTGACCTGCGCGGCCAGTTCACGGGTGGGTACGAGCACGAGCGCGAGCGGGCGGCCCGGGCGGGCCCGGCGGCCGGCCGTACGGTGCAGCAGCGGCAGCCCGAACGCGAGCGTCTTGCCGGAGCCGGTACGGCCCCGGCCGAGCACGTCGCGGCCGGCCAGCGAGTCCGGGATCGTCGCCGCCTGGATCGGGAACGGCGCGGAGATGCCCTGCGCGGCCAGCTCGGAGACGAGCGCCGGGGCCAGGCCGGTGGCGGCGAACGTGGGCAGGGTCGTGGTCATGCGGAAAGCCTTCCTCGAGGCGGCACGTGTCGAGGAAGGGCGCCGGACAGCGGCGCGTCACCGGCGTCGCCGGTGGTCACAAGCACGAACCGAAAGGGACGGGCCGGCCCGGCAGAGGCGGGCCGGCCCGTGCACCACGCCCGAGAGGGCGCGATGGTGGTGCCGGTTGATCCGAAGATCAGAGCGGGCGGATGTTCTCCGCCTGCGGGCCCTTCTGGCCCTGGGTCACCTCGAACTCGACCCGCTGGTTCTCGTCCAGGCTCCGGTAGCCGGAGGTCTGGATCGCCGAGAAGTGGGCGAAGACGTCGGCGCCGCCGTCGTCCGGGGTGATGAAGCCGAAGCCCTTGTCAGCGTTGAACCACTTGACGGTGCCAATTGCCATGTGTTTCGTCTCCTTGACGGAACGGTCGGCCCGCACGTGTTGCGGGCCGGAGAGGAGCACCCCGCGCGTGGAATACGCGGCGTGCCTGTCGCTGCTGGTCGCCCCGCCCGGAGAACTCCGGACACAACAAAGAGCGCCTGGGGCCACAATCCGCCAGGCGCACACAGAGTCTCTGGAAACCAAAACTGCAACCCAGCCAACGTATCACGGATTCGCGCGCTCCGGGAGATCCCCCGGGATTTCCGGCACGGCGGCCACCAAGGCGGCCAGTCCCTCCGCGTCGAGCAGATCGGCCGGGCGGACGGTGGCGGAGTCCCGCACGTAGTGGAACGCGGCGCCGACCCGGTCCACCGGCACCCCGGCCAGTTCCGCCCAAGCCAGCCGGTAGACAGCCAGCTGCACCGCCGCCGCGTCGGCCTCCCGGCCGGCCGGCTGCCGCCCGGTCTTCCAGTCGACCACGTCGTAGCGCCCACCCGGGCGGGCGAACACGGCGTCCATCCGCCCCCTGATCACCACCCCGGCGATGACAGTGGCGAACGGCACCTCCACCTCCACCGGCACCCGGTCGGCCCACTCGCCGGCCAGGAAGCGCTCCTGCAACTCGGCCAGCGCCTCGTCCGGGGCCGCGTCCTCGTCCGCCGCGCCGGGCAGCTCGTCCACGTCGAGCAGCCGGTCGGTGCCGAAGCGCTGCTCCAGCCAGGCGTGGAACGCGGTGCCGCGCCTGGCGTACGGGTTCGGTTCGGTCGGCATCGGGCGGCGCAGCGTACGGGCCAGCGCCTCCGGGTCGCGGCGCAACGCCACGAGCTGGGTCACCGAGAGCTGGCCGGGTAGTTCGACCTCGACCGCCTCGGCCTGCCGGGCCAGCTCCGCCCGCTCGGCGAGCAGGAGATCGGCCTCGCGCCGCCAGCGGGCCACCTCGGCGTCGTCCGCCGCTCCCGTGGTGGCGAGCACTGCCGCCTCGCGACGGGCCGTCTCCGGGTCGGCCAGGTGGCGGCGGACCAGCGCCGCCGCCTCGGTCAGCGCCGGGCGGCGGGTGCCCAGCGGGTCGGCCGGCCACTCGGCCCGCAGCACCGTCTCGGTGGTCGGGTTCACCGCGTCCCCGGCCGGCTCCGGCGTCCACGCGTCCACCACGTGCCCGTCCCCGCCCGCCAGGCAGGCGTCGTGCACCTCCCGCAGGAACACCGACGGGCCGCGGAACCGCTTGGTCCCCTCCCCCCACCAGTAGCCGGAGCAGAGCAGCAGCCGACGCGGGCGGGTCACCGCCACGTACGCCAGCCGGCGCTCCTCCCGCTCGTCGTGCGCCCGCCAGGCGTCGGTGAAGTCGGTCAGCGCACGGGCCACGCCGCGCTGGTCCTCCGCCTCCGGCAGGGCCAGCTCGGGCAGCCCGTCCGCGTCGCCGCGCAACGGGAACGGCAACACGCCCAGCCCGCCCAGCCAGTGGTCGGAGTTGCGGACCGGCCCCGGCCAGACGCCCCGGGTCATCCCCGCCACCGCCACCACGTCCCACTCCAGGCCCTTCGCGGCGTGCGCGGTGAGCACCTGCACCGCGCCGGCCACCACCTCGACCTCGCCGGGCGCCAGCCCGCGCTCCTCGTCCTCGGCGGCGGCCAGGTAGGCGAGGAAACCGGCCAGCGTGGCGCCGGGCGTCTCGCCGCTGAACCGGGCCGCCACGTCGCCGAGCGCGTCCAGGTGCGCGCGGGCCAGCCCGGCGTCGCCCGCGCCGTCCCGGCCGGCCCGGACCGCCACCTCGACGTCGAGCCCGATGGTCCGCTCGATGTCCGCGATCAGCTCCGGCAGGGACTGGTCCAGCCGGTAGCGCAGCAGCGCCAGCTCCATCCCGTACGAGCGCAGCCGCGCGTAGCCCTCGGCCGAGTACGCCTGCGCCGGCCCCAGGTCCGCCAGCGCCTCCACGAGCGTCGCCTCGTCCAGCGCGTCCACGGTGATCTCCGGGCCCTCGTCGCCGGTGAGCTCCCGGCGGCTGCGGGCGATGGCGCGGGCCCGGCGGTGCAGGGCGACCAGATCACGCGGGCCGATCCGCCAGCGCGCGCCTGTCAGCAGCCGCAGCAGCGCCGCCCCGTCGGTCGGGTCGGCGAGCACGCGCAGCGTGCACACCACGTCCCGTACCTCGGGGGTGTCCAGCAGCCCACCCAGGCCGACCACGTCGACCGGCAGTCCGCGGGCACGCAACGCCGCCTCGATCGCCGGGATCTGGCTGCGCAGCCGCACCAGCACCGCAGTGGTCGGGCGGCGGTCGGCCGGGATGTGCTCGGGCAGCGCGCCGGGCATCCCGGCCGCGCCCCGCCAGGCCGCCAGCACGCTGTCCGCGATCCAGTCGGCCTCGTCGGCGTACGTCTCCAGCAGCGCGCAGTGCACGGTGCCGCCGGCCTGCCCGCCCGGCGTGCGGTGCGGGATCGGGTCGCGGACGCTGAGCGCGGCGTGCAGTTCCGGCACCCGCGCGCCGGCCGCCCGCAGCGGCACCGACAGCGTGTTGGCGACGCCGAGGATCTCCGGCCGGTTGCGCCAGCTCGTGGTCAGGCTGAGCACGTCGGCGGGGCTGCCGTCGGTGCGGGCGAACTCGGCCGGGAACCGGTCGAGCGTGCCGGCGCTGGCCCCGCGCCAGCCGTAGATGGACTGGCAGGGGTCGCCGACCGCGGTGACCGGGTGGCCGCCGCCGAACAGCGCGTTGAGCAGCACCACCTGGGCGTGGCTGGTGTCCTGGTACTCGTCGAGCAGCACCACCCGGAACCGGTCCCGCTCGATCACCCCGACGCCGGGATGGTCACGGGCCACCCGGGCCGCGCGGGCGAGCTGGTCGGCGAAGTCCATCGCCTCGAAGTCGTCCTTGCGCCGGGCGTACGCGCGCACGAGCGGCAGCAGCTTCAGCCGGGTCCGCTGGAGCTGGAGCGCCTTGCGGACGTCGGCGTAGACCCGGCCCGGCCGGGACTGCACGTCGGCGAAGAACCGGCCGGTCCAGGCGGCCAGCTCGTCCGGGTCGACCAGGTGCTCGTCCAGCTCACCGGCGAGCGCCAGCACGGCGTCGGTGATGGTCGACGGCATCCGGTCCACCTCGGACATGTCGCCGTCGTAGTTGCGCACCAGCAGGTCGACGAGCTGCCAGCGGGACGCCTCGGTGAGCAGCCGGGTGGTCGGCTCGTACCCGGCGCGCAAGCCGTGCTCGGTGACGATCCGCCCGGCGTACGAGTGGTACGTGGACACGGTCGGCTCGCCCGCCAGCGGGTCGTCGTGCGGATCCCGCCCCTGCCGGCCGAGCCGCCGGATGAGCTGGTCGAGCCGGGTGCGGACCCGGTGCGCCAGCTCGCCGGCCGCCTTGCGGGTGAAGGTGAGGCCGAGGATGTGCTCGGGGCGTACGTAGGAGTTGGCGACCAGCCACATCACCCGCGCGGCCATCGTCTCGGTCTTGCCCGAGCCGGCGCCCGCGACCACCAGCAGCGGCTCCACCGGCGCGGCGATGATCGCGGCCTGCTCCCGGGTGGGCGCCGGCAGCCGCAGCAGCCGGGCCAGCTCGACGGGCGTGTAGCGGGGCCCCGCGTCGGCGGTGCGCGGCGCGGGCGTGGCGGAGGCGCCGAACAGCGCCGGCTGAACAGTCATGGTCCAGTCTTTGTTCGCGACTGCGGGGCTCGCAAAACCGGCTCACTCCTCGCGCTCACGGCTGGTTCTCCGGTGGCGGCTCGACCACCTGGCGGCCCTGGCCGGACACCGGGCAGCTGGTGCGTACCGGGCAGACCCGGCACTTGGAGTTGGCCACTGCGGCGAACGTCGAGGCGGCCATCGTGTCTGCGGTACGGCGCACCAGCGCGGTGGCCCACCCGGCCTCCGGGCCCTCCCCGGCCGCCGCCTGGGTCTGCTCCTTGGCGTCCCGCGCGCCGGTGCCGAGCTGCACCAGCGCCGCCCCGCCCGGTTCCTCGCCGAACTCGGCGAACCCGCCCGCCTCCACCGCTGCCTGGTACGCGCCGAGCTGCGGATGCTCGGCCACCTCCCGCTCGGTGACAGCCGTCGACTTGCCGGTCTTCAGGTCGATCACCACGAGCCGCCCCTCGTCGTCGACCTCCAGCCGGTCGACCCGGCCGGTCAGCTCGATCGGACGGGACGGGTCGTCGAGGCGGACCGCGAACTCGTGCTCGATCGCGAGCAGCCGGCGCGGGTTGCCGGCCAGCCAGCGCAGCAGCTTGTCCACCATCGCCTCGGCGCGCTGCCGCTCCGGGCCGGCCATCCACCGGGCGGCCAGCTCGATCGCGTCGAACCGGGCGGCCACGTACTCCAGCAGCGCCTCCCGGTCGACGCTGGCATCCTCGGCCAGCATCGCGGCGGCGTGCACCAGGTTGCCCACGCCCTGCGCGGCGCTGGCCGGGCCGCTGCCGCCGTGCCGTTCCAGCAGCCAGCGCAGGCTGCACCGCAACGCGCTCTCCATCGCCGACGGGGTGACCCGCACCGGCTCGCCCTCGTCGACGAGCGGCCGGTCGTCGGACAGGCCGCGCAGCCCCCACCAGTCGTCCGGGTGCGCGCCGGGCACGCCGGCGGCGGCCAGCCGCGCCAGCTCACCCGCCGCCGCGTGCCGCCGGGTGATCGGCGTCGCCGGGTCGGTGACTGCGGTACGCAGCTCCGCCACCAGCGCGGACAGGGTGAGCCCACGCGGCGGGAGGGTGACCGGGAGCGCCGCGGGCGGCCCGTCCTGCGGATGCTCGTCCCCGTGCGGCACCGGCCCGTCCACGATGCCCCCGCGCATGGCCGTACGTGTCGGTCCGTTCCCGGTCGGTCCGTTTCCGGTCGCGTTCGGGCCGGTCGGATTCGGGCCGGTCGGAGCCGGGCCGGTCGGGTTCGGGCCGGTCGGGGCGGTGCCGCCTCCGCCGGTGGCGGGTGGGTCGGCGGCGGCCAGTTCGTGCAGGAAGCGGCTCGGCTGCTCCTCGTGGTCGTCCCCGCCGACAGCGGCGGACGCCACGGCGGTGACCAGCAGCCGCCGCCGCGCCCGGCTGATCGCCACGTGGAACAGCCGCCGCTCCTCGTCCAGCAGCGCCGACGTCTGCCCGACCAGGCTGGCCCGCAGCCCGGCGCCGTCGGCGCGACCGGCGAGCACGTCGACGAGCCGCTCCGAGCCGAGCAGGCTGCCGCGCAGGCGCAGGTCCGGCCAGACGCCCTCCTGCACCCCGGCCACCGCGACCAGATCCCACTCCAGACCCTTGGCGGCGTGCGCGGTGAGCAGGCGTACCGCGTCGCCCCGGTCGGCGGCGGCGGCGAGCGTGTCGGCGGGCAGCTCCTGCCCGAGGACGTGGTCGAGGAACACCTCGGTACGCGCGCCGGGCAACCGGTCGGTGAACCGGGCCGCCGCGTCGAAGAGGACGAGTACGGCGTCCAGGTCACGGTCGGCGGCCTCGGCCCGCCAGCGCTGGGCGGTCTCGTGCTCGCCGGTGGCCGCCCGCCCCCGGGTGATCGCCCCGGCCCAGCGTTCGGCCAGCCCGCTCTCCCGCCACACCGCCCAGAGCACGTCCTCGACTGTGGCGCCGGGCCGGCCGGCCGTCTCCCGGGCGGTCGCGAGCAGGTGCGCCACGGCCTGCGCGGGGGCCGCCCAGCGACGCTCGATGGTGGCCAGTTCGGCCGGGTCGCGAAGTGCCTCCACCAGCAGCTCGCCGGAGGGACGGCGGTCACCGGCGGCCAGCGCCAGCGCCCGCAACCCCTGGCGCAGCCGCCGTTCGGCCAGCGGGTCGGCCCCGCCCAGCGGGGAGTGCAGCAGCGCGACCGCCGCCTCCTCGTCCAGCCGGTCGGGTTCGAGCGCGCAGCGCAGCAGGAGCAGCAGCGGGGCGACCGCCGGCTGGAGGTGCAGCGGCAGGTCCTCGCCGTGCACGACGGTCGGCACACCGGCCGTGTGCAGGGCGCGCCGCAGCGACGGCAGTTGCCGGCCGGTGGAGCGGACCAGCACCGCCATCCGGGACCACGGCACGCCGTCGAGCAGGTGCGCCTCGCGCAGGGCGTGCGCCAGCCACGCCGACTCGCTGGTGGCGGACCGGAACGTCAGTACCTCCACCGTTCCGGCGGGCACGCCGGGAAGCGGGCGCAGCCGCCGGTGCCCCGCCGGGCCGCGCAGCCGCCGGGCCAGCCGGGCGGTCGCCGCCAGCAGTTCCGGCCCGGCCCGGTACGAGGTGGTCAGCGTGACCTGCGCCGCCGGAGCACCGGAGGCGGTGCGGAAGCGGTGCGGGAACGTGGTGACGCCCGCCGGGTCGGCGCCGCGAAACGCGTACGTGGACGAGTCCGGGTCGGCGAACGCGACGAGGGACCGGCCGCCTCCGGCCACCACGGCGAGCAGGTCGAGCTGGGCCGGGTCGGTGTCGGCCAGCTCGTCGACGTACACGTGGGTCAGGCGACGACGCTCGGCGGCGAGCAGCTCGGGGTCGTCGAGCAACATGCCGGTGGCGGCGCGCACCAGTTCCGCCGGGTCGTACGCCACCGAGCCCCGGTTGCTCACGTCCCGCAGGGCGAGCACGGCGACGTACTCCCGCAGGAAGCGCGCGGCGGCCGGCCAGTCGGCGCGGCCCAGCTTCTCGCCCAGCCGGGCCAGCTCGACCGGGCCGACGCCGCGCTCCGCGGCACGCATCAGCAGGTCGCGGAGCTGCTGGGCGAACGCCCGGGTACGCAGCGCGGGGCGCAGGTCCTCCGGCCAGCCGACCGGGTCGTCGCCGGGTTCCTCCCCCACCACGTCGAGCAGCTCACGAATGATCAGGTCCTGCTCGGGGCCGGTGAGCAGCCGGGGCGAAGGCTCACCGCGTTCGGCAGCCGCGCGGCGCAGCAGCCCGAAGGCGTACGCCGGGAACGTGCGCACCAGCGGCTCACGGATCACCCGGTGCCCGCCCTCGGCGATGCGCGCCTCGATCCGGTGGCGCAGTTCGGTGGCGCCGCGCCGGCCGAAGGTGAGCACGAGGATCCGCTCCGGGTCGACACCCTCGGCCACGCGGGCCGCGACCGCCTCGACGAGCGTCGTCGTCTTGCCGGTGCCAGGGCCGCCCACGACGAGCATCGGCCCGTCGGTGTGCGCGATCACCTCGGCCTGCACCGGGTCCACCGCACGCACACGGCTCAGTCTCTGCCCGGCCCCGGTCTCCCGGGTCTCGTCGCCGGTCCGCGCTTCTTCGCCCCCCGCATCCGGCGTGGTCGCGGGTGGGGCAGCTCCGCGTGTGCCGGTGCCGGGTGTCGCGGGAGTCGTGGCGTCGGCGGGCGGCGTGATGGGCTCCGGGTGTGCGGCATCGCCCGCCGACCCCCCGGATCGCGGCTCCGCATCAGCCGGCCCACCGGGCCGACCCACCCCCTGCCCCGCCCCGGCGTCGTGGGTGACCCCCGCCTCCGCGCCGCCGGGCCGGCGCACCAACCGGTACGCCTGCATCACCGACATCCCACCACGCCGGTACGACACCCGGAAACCGACCGCCGTCCCGCCCGTCACCAGCTCACCTGCCCGCAGCGTGCACCACTGCCCGGCTCTGCCACACACCCGTCTCTCAGGCGTTCACGCGATTTCGGCGAAGTGGCGGCATCCCACCCCTAGATCAACATCACCTCGGGGAAATGGCCACATCACACACGCCCGGACACCACCACCTCCCCGAAATGGTGTCGATCAAGCCCGTCGAAACGGTGGTGCACAAGGACGGGCCGACCGGGCGGGCGGGGTGGGTCAGGTCAGGCGGGTGTCTATCAGGTCCAGGGCGGCGGGGACGCTGTCGACGACCAGCAGCAGGTCCAGCGCGGCCGGCTTGAGGAACCGCTGCTCACCGAGCCCGCGGATCCAGTCGAGCAGCGGCCGGTAGAAGCCGTCCACGTCGACGATCACCATCGGCTTGGCGTGCAGGGCCAGGGTGGCTGTGGTCCAGACCTCGAACAGCTCGTCGAGCGTGCCGAGCCCGCCGGGCAGCGCCACGAACGCGTCGGACTTCTCGTCCATCAGCGTCTTGCGGCTGGCCAGGCTGTCGGTGACCAGCAGCTCGTCGGAGTCCAGGTCGGCGACCTCCAGGTCGACCAGGGACTGCGGGATGACGCCGACGGTGCGACCGCCGGCCGCCCGCGCGCCCTGCACCACGGCGCCCATCATCCCGACGCAGCCGCCGCCGCTGACCAGCGTGTGGCCGCGCCGGGCCAGTTCCTCACCGGTCTCGGTGGCGAGCGCCAGCCAGCGGGCGTCGAGGGTACGGGAGGACGCGCAGAAGACACAGACGTTGGCCACGGGTCAGCTCCGTCCCGCCGGGCCCTCGGGGGCGGCCTCGGCGGCCGCGCGCTGGTCGGCGGCCACCCGGGCGACCGCCTCCTCGCGGACCGCTTCCTGCTCGGCGGAGAGCACGGCCTCGGCCTCCACGATGTGCCGGACCGCCTCGTTGACGTCGTCGGTGAGGCGGATCAGGTCGAGGTCGGCCGGACCGATCTTGCCCTCGGTGGCCATGGTGCCGCGCAGCCAGTCGAGCAGGCCCTGCCAGTAGTCGGTGCCCATCAGCACGACCGGGAAGCGGGTCACCTTGCCGGTCTGCACCAGGGTGAGCGCCTCGAACAGCTCGTCCAGGGTGCCGAAGCCGCCGGGCAGCACCACGAACGCCTGGGCGTACTTGACGAACATGGTCTTGCGGGCGAAGAAGTAGCGGAAGTCGATGGCCAGGTCGACCCAGTCGTTGAGGCCCTGTTCGAACGGCAGCTCGATGCCGAGCCCGACGGAGAGGCCACCGGCCTCACCGGCGCCCCGGTTGGCGGCCTCCATCACGCCGGGACCGCCGCCGGTGATCACCGCGTACCCGGCCCGGGCCAGCGCGCCGCCCAGTTCCTCGGCCATCCGGCACTCGGGGCTGTCCGGCTTGCTGCGGGCGGAGCCGAACACGCTCACCGCCGGGGGCAGGTCGGCGAGGGTGTCGAAGCCCTCGACGAACTCGGACAGGATCCGCAGCGCGCGCCAGGCGTCCTTGGTCTTCCAGTCGCTGCGTCCCCGGGAGTCGAGCAGCCGCTGGTCGGCCGTACTCGTCGGAATCGCCCGGTTGCGCAGCGTCACCGCGCCGCGGTGCCGTTCTCCCCGGTGCCGCTCCCCCCGCTGGCCGTGCCCGGCCGACATTCCGCTGCTCTCGCCCATGGGGTCACCGTAGTAGAGCGGCTCCGGCGGGGCGCGCAGGCCCGGGAGCCGAAGAAATCTTTGGGATCCGGGCAACTAATTCGGTCGCACGTACGTCTTACTATTCACATACCCGGTATACCCCGGGCGACGCGCCTTCGGGGGAGGAGCCAGCGTTGATCAGTAACAGCGAGATGATCCGGATCCGCCGTCAGATGCAGCGGCGGATCCGTGACGTGGTGGCCGAGCGCCGCCGCGCCCGGATGATGGAGACCCACCGGTCCGACCTGACCGGCGAGACCGGCGAGGCGGAAGCACCCCTGACGACGACCGTCTGACGGTCCCGGGGTCCGCGAGGCGGGCGCGGACCCCGGGATCGCAGCGCGTCAGGCCGGGGCCAGCCAGCGGTGCAGCGTCGCCGCGCCGTCCCGGATCTTGGTCAGTTCGACGTGCTCGTCCTTGTGGTGCGCCAGGTTCGGGTCGCCGGGGCCGAAGTTCAGCGCCGGAATGCCCATGGCCGCGAACCGCGCCACGTCCGTCCAGCCCAGCTTGCCGATCGGCGCCGCACCGACCGCCGCCAGGAACTCCTGCGCCGCCGGGCTCTCCAGTCCGGGCGGCGCACCGGCCGCCGCGTCGGTGACCTCCAGCTCGAAGCCGGCGAAGACCTCGCGCAGGTGCGCCTCGGCGCCCGCCGGGTCGCGGTCCGGGGCGTACCGGTAGTTGATCTCGATCTCGCAGCGGTCCGGGATGACGTTGCCGGCCACCCCGCCGGTGATCCGCACCGCGTTGAGACCCTCGCGGTAGTCGCAGCCCTCGATCGTCACCCGGCGGGCCTCGTACGTGGTCAGCCGCCGCAGCACCTCGCTCGCGCCGTGGATGGCGTTGACGCCGTGCCAGGAGCGCGCCGCGTGGGCCCGCTCGCCGTGCGTGGTGACCACCGCCCGCATGGTGCCCTGGCAGCCCGCCTCGACGATCCCGTACGTCGGCTCCAGCAGCACCGCGAAGTCGGCCTCCAGCCACTCGGGGTGGCTCTGCGCGACCAGGGTGAGGCCGTTGTACTTCGACTCGATCTCCTCGGCCTCGTAGAAGAAGTACGTGACGTCGTAGCGCGGGTCGGGCAACGTCACCGCCAGGTGCAGCGCGAAGGCGACCCCGGACTTCATGTCGGAGGTGCCGCAGCCGTACATCAGGTCGCCACGCATGGTCGAGGGGAAGTTGCCGTTGAGCGGAACGGTGTCCAGATGGCCGGCGAGCACCACGCGCTGCGCCCGACCCAGGTCGGTCCGGGCCATGACGGTGTTCGAGTGCCGGTAGGTGGTCAGGTGCGGCACACCGCGCAGCACCTCCTCGACGCAGTCGGCGATGGCCTTCTCGTTGAGGGATACCGACTCGATGTCGACCAGGGCGCGGGTCAGCGCCACCGGATCGGCCAGGACCTCGGGGGTCAACGGGTTCTGCATGTCTCGCACGGTACCGTCATCCTCGGTGGGCGCGAGGGACACGTGCCGCGCCCCCGGCCGCGAGCAGCGGCGGACGCCGCCGCCGGAACGAGAGGTGACACAGTGACGTCCGCACCATCCGCCTGGGGCATCGGCCTGGCCACCGTCACCGCGCAGGACCAGGTGCTCGACACCTGGTACCCGACCGGCAAGCTGGGTCTGGGCGAGCTGCCTCTGGTGCCCGGCGAGGACCGGGCCGACGTGCTCGACCTGCCTCCGGGCGCGATCGGGGAGCGGGCGCTGCCCGGGTTGCGCACTGTCGAGGTGACCACTGTGATCGGCTCGCTGGACGACCCGATCAAGGACGCCGCCGACGCGTACCTGCGGTTGCACCTGCTCTCCCACCGCCTGGTGCGGCCCAACGAGCTGAACCTCGACGGCATCTTCGGCAAGCTGGCGAACGTGGCCTGGACGTCGGCCGGGCCGTGCCCGCCGGAGCGGGTGGACGAGCTGCGTGTCATCGAGCGGGCCGCCGGCCGCCACCTGTCCGTGTACGGGGTGGACAAGTTCCCCCGGATGACCGACTACGTGGTGCCGTCGGGGGTGCGGATCGCGGACGCGGACCGGGTCCGGCTGGGCGCGTACCTGTCGTCCGGCACCACCGTGATGCACGAGGGCTTCGTCAACTTCAACGCCGGCACGCTCGGCACCTCGATGGTCGAGGGCCGCATCGTGCAGGGTGTGGTTGTCGGCGACGGTTCCGACATCGGCGGCGGCGCCTCGATCATGGGCACGCTCTCCGGCGGCGGGACCGAGAAGGTGCGCATCGGTGAGCGGAGCCTGGTCGGCGCGAACGCCGGTGTCGGCATCACGCTCGGCGACGACTGCGTGGTGGAGGCCGGCTGCTACATCACCGCCGCCTCGAAGATCACCCTGCCGGACGGCCGGACGGTCAAGGCCCGCGAGCTGTCCGGCGTCGACGGGCTGCTGTTCTGGCGCAACTCGGTGACCGGTGCGCTGGAGGCGAAGCCCCGCACCGGCCAGGGCATCGCGCTCAACGCCGCGCTGCACGCCAACGACTGAGGCGTACCCCCGTCCGGGTCCGCGACGGCGACCGCCGCGCGGACCCGGACGGCCGACTCACCGCAGGCGGTACGCCTGGATGATCCGCTGGGTCACGGTGTTGCCGGCGTCGTCACGGGCGGTGGCCCGCAGCGACGCGTACCCCGGGCCGGCCGGGTGCCGGACGGTGGCCGTCCACGCCCCGCCCTGCTTCTTCAGGGCCGCCTTCTGCCAGGTCTTGCCACCGTCGTAGGAGACGTCGACGGTGAGCGCCACGACCCGGCCGGACGGCGCGCCGGGCTGACGCTGCACCGTCACCGGCACGGTGAACGTCCGGCCCGCCGGGGCCGAGCTGTCCGCCGCCAGCGGCGGGGTGAACCGGACCGCCATGGCCGGCAGCCGGGCCGGCACGTCGCCCGGTACCCGCTTGGAGCGGAACGTCCAGCTCGCCGTGACCTCGGTGCTCAGGTCGGTGAAGCCGCGCGTCGCACTGGTCTCCAGCCGGTAGTTCGCCGTTCCCGGCGGCACTGTGAACTCGCCGTAACCCGGGTAGGGCGACTCGTCGACAAGCTTGCCGTTGCGGTAGAGCCGGGTGTGCTCGGTGTCGTTGAGCGAGCCGCCCGGGTGCCCGGCCGCGTCGCTGTGCACCGGCAGCGAGACGATGACGGTGTCGCCGGTACGGGTGATGCCCTGCTCCGGCCACTGCGGCTGCGGGAACGACGGGCCGAACGGGGCCTTGTTCCACTCGTCGCGGTAGCTGTGCCCGGCCCGGTAGCGGGTCGGCACTCGTTCCAGCGCCGCCCGCGGCTCCAGCCAGCCCTCCTCGGCCCGCTCACCGAAGGCCAGCTCGGCGCTCCAGCGGGTCCGGGTGACGCTGAGGTGGTCGATCCGCTTGCCCGGCACCTGGACGGGCAGGACGATCGCCGAGCCGCCCATGTTGTAGTCGCGCTCCGCGTAGACGACCAGTTCGTTGTCCATCCCGGCGTAGCCGGCGGCGAACCGGTTCGTGACGGTGGCCAGGTCGGCCGGCCGGTAGTGCCGGACGAAGCCGGTCGGGAACCGGCCCGGGAACAGGTCGTTCAGGCCGTAGAAGTACGGGCTGCGCTCGGGCGCTGTGGGCTCGGCCCACTGGCTGGCGAGCGCGCCGACGAAGACCTTGTCGGAGACGGTACGGCCGATCTGGGCCGAGTAGAGGCCCTCGAACCTGTCGGTCCACAGCCCGAAGCTGTTGTAGTAGTCGCCGAATCCCCAGGCCGCTGTGAGGTCGATCAGCAGTGGCGCCGCGCCGCGCTGCGGCACCGTGGTGCGGATCGGCTTCGCCCGCCGGGCGTCCAGCGCGAGCCGCTGGTTCCCGGCCACCACCAGTTCCGGCTGGGCGAGGAAGGAGACCTCCGACCAGCCCTGGTCACCGTCGACGAAGATCAGGCTCTGTACGCCGTACCGGCCCTTCGGCACCCGGATCCGGGTCTCGCCGCCGGCGCCGTAGACGTCCCGGTAGGTGCCGTCGTCGAGCCCGAGCAGGACGGTGTAGTAGCCGTCGGTCAGGGCGCCGGAGCGGTTGCGGTGGGTCACGGTCAGGTCGTAGCTCTCCACCTCGCGGTCGACAGCGAGCGGGGTCACCACCACCGCGTCGCCGGCGCGGGCGAGCAGGCGGCCGGTCCAGTAGCCGTCGGCGCCGCCGAGCCGGGTGTCGATCACCACTGTCACCTGGGCGCTGCCGCCCGCCGGAACGGTGAGCCGCGAGGTGCTGAGGGTGAGCATGCCGGCCGGCGCGGTCCGCCCGCCCGGTCCGGTGAACTCGGTGCTCAGATCGAGCGTGAGCGGGGCGGTCCCGCCGTTGCGGTAGGTGACGGTCCGGCTGACCGGCTGGTCGTCGGTGTGCGGCCAGGCCGCCACGCCGAACGAGACGGACGCCGGTTCGCTCGTCACCTGCTGGGTGATCGCGCGGGCGACGTCGACCCGGCCCGCACCCTGCTGGAACGCGGTCTGCTCCGGGTGCGGCTTCGCCGAGGCCATCAGCGTCGCCTTGTAGCGCTCGGGCGTCCAGCCGGGGTGCTGCTGGGCGAGCAGCGCGACCGCGCCGGCCACGTGCGGGGCGGCCATCGACGTGCCGGACAGCGAGGCGTACCGGTCCCCCACCGGGTCGCCGATCTGGCCGTGCGCGGCCCGCGCGGCCACGATCTCCACACCCGGCGCGGTGATGTCCGGCTTGATCGCCCCGTCGCCGACCCGGGGCCCGCGGCTGGAGAAGTCGGCGAGCACGTCGTCCCGGTCCACAGCGCCGACCGCGAGCGCGGCGTCGGCGGTGGCCGGCGAGCCGACCGAACCGTCGGCGCCGTCGTTGCCGGCGGAGATCACGAACAGCGTCCCGTGCTGCTCGGTGAGCGTACCGACCGCCTCCTCCAGCGGGTCCACCTCCGGGGTGTCACCGCCGCTGAGGCTCATGTTGACCACAGTGGCGTGCTGCTCGGCCGCGGCCCACTGCATGCCGGCCAGGATGGCCGACTCGGTGCAGCCGTAGACCTCACAGACCTTCCCGGACAGCAGCGTGGCGTCCGGCGCCACGCCCCGGTACTTCCCGCCCGAGGCGGCGCCGCTGCCCGCGATGGTGGAGGCCACGTGCGTGCCGTGCCCGACGATGTCGTCCGGGTCCGCCTCCTCGGTGAAGTTGCGCGACTCGGCGACCTTGCCGGCCAGGTCCGGGTGGCTGAGGTCGACGCCGGTGTCGAGCACCGCGACCCGCACGCCCTTACCGGTCCAGCCGGCGGCCCAGGCGGTCGGCGCGCCGATCTGCGGCACGCTGTGATCGAGAGTCAGCCGCCGCCGGCCGTCGAGCCAGATCCGGTCGACACCCCCCGCCGCGTCGAGCCGGGCGCCGGAGCGGTCGGCGCTCACCGCCTTCCAGAGCGCGCCGGTGTCGCCCTTGTCGGCGACGACGGCCGCGCCGGCGATCGCCGGCAGGTCGCGGGTCACCCGCGCGCCGGCGAGCGGGGCCGCCGTCCGCCGGGCCACCCCCGGCCGGTACGTCACGAGCAGCGGTACGCTGCCGCGCCGCGCGTCGTCGTACCCGGCCTCGATCAGCCCGCTCACGTCGAACAGGCGCCGGTCGAGCTTGCCGGCGCGGACCAGCGGGAGCGCGTCCTGCGGCATCACGGTGAGCCGGTCGCGCTCCCGCCCGACCAGGAACTGGATGCCGGCGCGGCCGGCGCCGGGGCGTACCGCGGCACGGCCGCCCGAGGCGACTGTGACCCGGTCGCCGGTGATCAGGGTGACGGTGACCGGGCCGGCGCCGGGCTGGGCGGACGGGCCGGCAGGGGCGGACGGGCCGGTCGGCGCGGTGGGCGTGGCGGCCAGCGCGGGCACCGGCAGGCCGAGCGCCAGCGCCAGGCCGAGGCCGAGCGCCGTCATCTTTCTGCGGTTCCGGAGCAACCTTCCTCCTTCGTCGGACGTTTCATCGATGAGAGACACATCGACGCGGGTATCAGGATTGCATACCGCGTATGCATCGGGAAGTCGCCGATCCGACGGAACCGCCGCCCCGGTCCCGGGCGGGCCGGGACGATCGAGCAATGACCTCCATGAAGGACCGGATGCTGGCCGGCGAGCAGTACATCGCCGACGACCCCGCGATCATCGCCGATCTGGAGCGCGCGGCCCGGCTCGGCGAACGCTTCAACCGCAGCTCCGCCGACGACCCGGCGGGCCGCCTCGCCGCGCTGCGCGAACTGCTCGGCTCGCTCGGCGACGACGCCTGGGTCCGGCCGCCGCTGTACTGCGACTACGGCTTCCAGACGCACATCGGCCCGCGCACCTTCGTCAACTTCAACGCGGTCCTCCTCGACGTCGCCCGCATCACCATCGGCGCGGACGTCCAGATCGGACCGAACGTGCAGCTGCTCACCGCCACCCACCCGGTGGAGCCGGAGGCGCGCCGGGCCAAGTGGGAGTCGGCCCAGCCCATCACCATCGGTGACAACGTCTGGCTCGGCGGGGGCGTGATCGTGCTGGCCGGGGTGACCATCGGCGAGAACACGGTGGTCGGCGCCGGCGCGGTGGTCACCCGCGACCTACCGGCCAACGTGGTGGCGGTGGGTAACCCCGCTCGCCCGATCAGGAACCTGGATCAACCGTCCTGAGCTGCGGGAACAACCGCTCCAGCGGATGCGGATTCCCGTCCGGTCACGCACTCTGGGTAGTAGTGCGTTTACCGGGAGGCACAATGGAACGGGTCCTCGAACTGCGGGTGCACGGGGTCTCCAACACCCCGCCGGATCAGCTGCTCGGCCTGACCGCCGGTGTCAACGGTGACGGTGCGCAACCAACACTGGTCGCCGGCGGTCAGACCACCGGCTTCTACCGGTCCAGCACCGCCGGCCGGGACGACCCGATCACGGTCGAGGCGTACAGCTGGGGGCAGTTGACCTCCGGCGCGCGGACCCGGCGGGACGTGGAACGAGCGCTGTGGACGCTGATGCTCCCTTTCGCGCTGGCGAACGTCGCGCTGCACGCCCGCGCCGGCATCCCGCCCGACCCGGACCAGGAACGCTGGGCCAGCCGGTCCGGCATCACCGCCTGGTTGATCCGCCTCTTCTGCCTGAGCCTGACCTGCACGCTCGTCGTCACAGTGACCGGCGTCGGAGTGGACCTGGTCGGCTGGCAGTGCGTGGACGCGGCCTGCCTCGGCCGGCTCCCCGGCCCGTGGGAGTTCCTCGGCGACTCCTGGTGGCGCGAGGGCACCCGGGCGCTCGCGCTGGGGCTGCTGCTGCCGCTGCTCGTGCTGGCCGCGATCGGGCTCGTCGCCTTCCGCACCTACCAGTACGAGGCGCAGATGCCCGCCGACCCGCACCACCACGCGCCGGCCCGGGAGGATGGTGAGCCGGTCGAACGACCGAACCCGCGCGAGCCCCCGCAGAACCCGCTCCAGGACCCGACGTTCTGGAACGGGGAAGGGCAACTGCGCCGGGCCGCCGTGCTGCACCTGTGCACCGGCGCCGTCAGCGCCGCAGCCGTACCGGTCGCCGCGGTGCTGATCATGGATCCGCCGCGCGGCGTACGGGCCGCCGTCGCCTGGCCCACTGTGGCGCTGCTCGCCGCCGTGGTGGTGATCGCCGTGGTCGCGGTCGCCCGTCCCTGGCTGAGCCGACGGCAGGGCGCCACCCCGCTCGGCCGGTGGAGCGCGGCGGTCGCGACGCTCACCGCGCTCGGACTGGTCGGGGCGTTCGTCCTGCTGCTGCTCCCCGACGGGACGGCCGGGCAGCCGCTGTCGGCGTACCGGCCGCCGGACGGATGCGCGGCGCAACCGGACACCGCCGGCTGTCGCGCCGACCGGTCACTGCCCGGGTACGACACCGCGATCGCCTGGCTCGTCGCGTACCAGGTGCTGTTGCTGCTCGCCATCGCCGCGGCGAACCGCTCCGGCCGCCGGGCGCTGATCGGACCCGCCACCGGGATGCTGCTGCTGCCGCTCGGCGCGACATGGATCGAACGCGGCCTGCCCGTGCTGCCCGCCGCGCCGGACGAGCTGCACACCTGGATGCTCGTCGGCCCGGCCGTCGCGCTGGCCGCCGCCGGACTGTTCCTGCCCCGTCTGCGGCCGGCGGTGCCGACCCAGCCGCTCGGCGCGTACACCGATCTCGCCTGGCATGGCTGCGCCCCGGCGGTCATCGCCGGGTTCGGCTGGATGATGGCGGTGGCGTACTGCGCCGGGCTGCTCTACTGGGTCAGCGACCGGCTCGACGCGTCGGCCGAGCCGAGCGGCCCGAGCCGGGTCGTGCCGCCACTGGCCGTCTTCTGGGCCGGGCTGGCCTGCGCGATCGGCCTGGCCGCGTTGGTCGGGGTGCTGATCCGGGCCGTCGTCCTGCTGCACCGGCTGCGCCGGGTCGAGTACGCCGGGCTGGCCGGCACACCCGGGCTGTCCGCACACGACCTGCGGCGCTGCCGCGACGTCAGCACCTACCGGGCGCTGCACCGGCTGGTCGGCGAGCACGCCGTGCGGCTCGTCGGCTGCTACGCCGCGTTCTGCGCGATCCTGGTCACCCTCTGCTGCGCCGCCGCGCTGTCCGGCGAGCGGCCCAGCCCGCTGTCCCCGTCCGGCTGGCAGACCGCCATCCACTGGACCGCCGAGCGCGGCGACACGCTCCTCGGCTGGCTGCCGGTGGTGATGGCGGCGCTCGGGCTGCTCGTCTACCGCACCGACTCGGTACGCCGCTCGGTCGGCGTGATCTGGGACGTGTGCACGTTCTGGCCCCGGGCCGCGCATCCGCTCGCGCCGCCCAGCTACGCCGAACGCGCCGTACCGGAACTCCAGACCCGGGTGGCGGGCCTGCTGGCGCTGCCGCCGCACCACGGCGACCGGATGGACGGCGTCATCCTCTCCGGGCACAGCCAGGGCACCGTCATCTGCGCCGCGGTGCTGCTGCAACTGCCCCGCCGGTGGCGGCGACGGACCTGGTTCTTCTCCTACGGCTGCCAGCTCACCCGGCTCTACGGGCGGGTCTTCCCGTCCTACTTCGGGCCGGAACGGCTGCGGGCGCTGGCCGGCGCGCTCACCTGGCCCGGCGGGCACGTGGCCTGGACGAACTTCTGGCGGGACACCGACCCGCTGGGCTGGCAGGTCAGCGCCGGCCAGCGGGACGTGCCGGTGGCCGACCCGGAGGCGCTGCACCCGTCCGGCGGCGAGGTCGCCGACCCGCCCATCCGCAGCCACAGCGGTTATCCGGAGTCGGTGGAGTTCACCCGCGAGCGCGCGGTGGTGTCCCGGCTGCTGCGCCGCACCGTGCCGTCACCCCGGCAGCGGACCGGCTGACCTCGCCCGGCCTCCCGCCCGCGACGGACCGGCGCCCCGGCCCGGCGTCACGCCTGCGGCGGGTCGGCCAGGCGTACCACCAGGTCGGCGTGCCCGGCCGTGCCGGCGACCCGCCGGGCGTTCTCCTCGTCGCTGCCCAGAGCCCACGCGCGGGCCTGCTCCGGCGACTTCCCGTACGCCTCGTGGCGCGCGGTGAGCCGGCGCAGCCGCAGCTCCGCGTCCAGGTCCAGGAACCAGATCTGGTGTACGAGCGTGCGTACCTCCTCCCACGGGTCGTCCCGCAGCAGCAGGTAGTTGCCCTCGGTGACCACCAGGCGCACCTCGGGCGGCACCTCGATCGCCCCGGCGACCGGTTCCTCCAGGTCGCGGCGGAACTCCGGCGCCCACACCGACGTCGGTTCCACCCGGCGCAACCGGCGTAGCGTGGAGACGAAGCCGTTGACGTCGAACGTGTCCGGCGCGCCCTTGCGGTCGGCCCGGCCGAGCCGCGCCAGCGCCGACCCGGCCAGGTGGAACCCGTCCATCGGGACCAGCCGGGCGACCGGGCCGAGCGCGGCCACGATCCGTTCCGCCAGCGTGGACTTGCCCGCGCCGGGCGCGCCCGCGATGCCGAGCAGCTGACGCGGGCCGTCCTCGGCCAGCGCCCGCGCCCGGGCGACGAGTTCGTCGAGCGAGAGCACCTCCGCCTGTGGCATCAGCCCAGCACCGGCTCGCTGATGGTGAACCGCGCCTCGACCGCCGCCTGCACCGGCTGCGGCGCCGGGTCCAGCTCCAGCTCGCGCTCCGGCTCGCCGGAGCGCGAGTACGCCGCCCCGACCATCATCATCGGCGGCCCGGCGCTCATCCCGGTGTCGGACAGCTCACGCAACGCGATCACCTGGGCGCCGAGCGCCTCGGCGTACTCCCGGGCCCGGACCAGCGCGTCGGCGATCGCGGCCTGCCGCGCCTCCCGGTAGGCCGGGCTGTCCGGACGCAGCGACCACACCGGCCCGGCCACCTCGACCTGCTCCTGGTCGGCCAGGCGGAGCATCAGGTCACCGAGCGCGGTGAAGTCGGTGGTCGTCACTGTGGTGCTCACGCTGCCCTGGTAGGCCACCACCCGCTCGCCGGCGCGCTTCGTCACCGGCCAGACGTGGACCTGGCCGGTCTCCCGGCGCTCCACCACGGGCCCGGCCGCGTCGAGCAACGCGCGCACCGCGGCGGCCCGTTCGGCCAGCCGGGTCAGTGTGGTCTCCCGGTCCCGGTCGCGCGCCACCGCTGTCACGGTGAACCGGGCCAGCTCGGGAGCCACCTCCCGGTACGCCTCACCGCGTACCGCCACGACCGGTGCGTCAGCCATGCCGCTCAGCCTAACGGCGGGGTGGCCGGCAGGTGCCCCATGTAGGTGACCGCGCCGGCCGCCTCCCGCACCTCGCTCAGGTGACCGCCCGCCGCGCCCAGTTCCCGCAGGTACGCCAGCTCCCCCGCGTGGTCGGCGGCCGCCGGGAACTCCCGCCGGTGCGCGCTGAACACGCGTGCCCGCAGCGTGGAGCGGACGTCCCGCCCCTCGGCGAACCGGTCGGCCAGCGCACCGGCGTCGCCGGCGCGCAGCGCCTCGGTCAGCTCGGTCAGGAACGCGCCGAGCGCGTCCAGCTCGGCGAGCACGCGGTCCCGGTTGCCGAGCAGCATGTTCGCGGTCCGCTCGGGTGGCCCGCCGGCGACCCGGGTGCCGTCGGAGAAGCTGCCGGCGGCGAGCGTCAGCACCGCGTCCCGCAACGCCGACCGGTGCACGGTGCCGGCCAGCGCGCCCGCCAGCACGTGCGGTACGTGCGAGGCGAGCGCGGCGGCGCCGTCGTGCTCCGGGGCGGACATGGGCACCACCCGGGCGTGGAAGACGTCCACCAGCAGCACTGCCAGCCGCCGGAACGCGCCCAGGCCGGTCGGCCCCGGGCAGAGCACCCAGGCGGCGCCGTCGAGCAGGTCCGGGCCGGCCGCGGCCGCGCCGGCCCGGTCCGCGCCGGCCATCGGATGGCCCGGCACGAAGCGGTGCCCGAGCCCCTGAACGGTGGCGGCGGTGCTCACCTCGGCCTTGACGCTGCCCACGTCGGTGAGCACGCAGTCGTCGTCGGTCACGGCGGCGACCCGGGCCAGTGTCGTCGGCAGCGTGGGCAGCGGGCCGCAGAGGAACACCACGTCCCGGCCGGTGACCGCCTCCTCGACCGTGTCGGGCACGTCGACGCCCCGGTCGCGTACCTGCCGGCGGGCCGCCGGATCGGGATCCCAGCCGGCGACGTCGAGCCCGGCGTCGCGCAGCCGCAGCAGCACCGAACCGCCGATCAGCCCGGTGCCGACCACCGCTGCCCGCGCCAGCCCGCCCGCCACGTCAGGCCCCGGCGAGCCGCCCGGCCACCGCGTCCACGTGCTCGTCGGACTCGGTGAGGGCCACCCGGACGTGCCGGGCGCCGGCCGGGCCGTAGAAGACACCGGCGGCCACCAGGATGCCCCGGCGGGCCAGCCGGTCCACGGTCTCCCAGCAGTCCTCGTCCCGGGTGAGCCAGAGGTAGAGCCCGGCCTCCGAGTGCTCGACTGTGAAACCCGCGGCGGTGAACGCCTCGCGCAGCTTCTCCCGCCGGACGCGGTAGCGCTCGCGCTGGGCGTCGGCGTGCTCCTGGTCGCCGAGCGCGGCCACCATGGCGGCCTGCACCGGGGCGGGCACGATCAGGCCCGCGTGCTTACGGATCTTGAGCAGCTCGGCCACCAGCGCCGGATCGCCCGCGACGAACCCGGCCCGGTAGCCGGCCAGGTTGGAGCGCTTGGACAGCGAGTGCACCGCCAGCACACTGTCGTACGAGCCACCGCACACCTCGGGCGAGAGCACCGAGACGGGCTCGGCGTCCCAGCCCAGCGGCAGGTAGCACTCGTCGCTGGCGACCACCGCGCCGCGCTCGCGCGCCCACTCGACCACCTTGCGCAGGTGGGCGGCGGGCAGCACGCGGCCGGTCGGGTTGCCCGGCGAGTTGACCCAGACCAGGCGGACCCGGGGATCCGGGCCCAGCGCGGTCAGCGAGTCGGTGCGTACCGTCGTCGCGCCGGCCAGCCGGGCCCCGTCCTCGTAGGTCGGGTAGGCCACCGACGGCACCACGACCACGTCACCTGGGCCGAGCCCGAGCAGGGTGGGCAGCCCGGCCACCAGCTCCTTGGAGCCGATCGTCGGCAGCACACCCAGGCCGTCGACGCCCGCACCGCAGGCCCGCGCGACCCAGCCCGCGATCGCGTTCCGCAGGGCGGGCGTACCGGCGGTCAGCGGGTAGCCCGGTGCGTTGGACGCGTCGGCCAGGGCCTGCCGGATCAGGTCTGGCACCGGGTCGACCGGCGTGCCCATCGACAGGTTGATGAGACCGTCCGGGTGCGCCGCGGCCGTGGCGGCCGCGGCGTCCAGGGTGTCCCAGGTGAAGTCGGGCAGCCGTGCCGAGACCGGCGTGCGCCGGTTCAGTGGCCCTCGCCGCGCGGCGGCTGCGCGGCGACGAAGGTGGCGTCCTTCTCCACCTTGCCGATCTTCGAGGCGCCACCGGGCGAGCCCAGGTCCTCGAAGAACTCGTAGTTGGCCCCGGTGTAGTCCTTCCACTGCTCCGGGACGTCGTCCTCGTAGAAGATCGCTTCCACCGGGCAGACCGGCTCACAGGCACCACAGTCGACGCACTCGTCGGGGTGGATGTAGAGCATCCGGTTGCCCTCGTAGATGCAGTCGACCGGGCACTCCTCGATGCATGCCTTGTCGAGCACATCCACGCACGGCTCGGCGATGATGTAGGTCACCGGTCTTCTCCTCCGCAAGACTCGTCGCGATCAACCGCAACGGTAAGAGCCTAGTATCTCGCCGGGGAGGGGGTCGATCGTGCTCCGACAGCAGGACGTGGGACACCGGATCGTGGTCCGCCGGATTGTGGGGATTCGCGAGGGCCGCACGCTGTTCTCCGACGCGCTCGGCGAGCTCGTGGAGCTGAGCGAGACCCACATCACTCTGTCCACCGACGCCGGGCCGCTGCGCGTACCGGTGGCCGAGGTGCACCGGGCAAAGCGGGTGCCACCGGCCCGGCGGCCCACCGCCGCCGCCGTGGTCGCGCTGGAGCTGGCCGCCGACGAGGCGTGGCCCGCACCGGTACGCGGACGGCTCGGCGACTGGCGGCTGCGCTGGGCCGACGGCTGGACCGGGCGGGCGAACAGCGCGCTACCCGTCGGCGACCCGGACCGCCCGCTGCCCGCCGCGCTGGACGCGGTGCAGCGCTGGTACGCCGAGCGCGGCGGGTCCGCCCTGGTGAACACCCCGCTGCCGCTGGCCGCCCCGGTCGGCGCGGAGCTGGACGCACGCGGCTGGACGTCCCGGCCCCCGGTGCTGGTCCAGACCGTCCCGCTGCGCACCCTGACCGTGCCGCCCGCTGTTCCGCTGCCGACCTCCACCCCGCTGCCGGCCGACGCCCCCGCCGGCGTCCCCGCGGATGTGCCGCCGGTGACGCTGACGGACGCGCCCGCCGACGACTGGCTGGCGATCGCCGCCGGCCGCAAGGGCGGGCTGCCGGACGCCGCCCGGCAGGTGCTCACCGGGACGCCCCGGGTCCGCTTCGCCGAACTGCGCGAGGACGGCCGGCTGCTCGCGGTCGGGCGGGGCACGGTGACCGGCGCAGGCCGCTGGCTCGGCGTCAGCCTGCTGGAGACGGTGCCGGAGGCACGCCGTCGAGGGCTCGCCGCCACTGTCGTACGCGCCCTGGCCGGCTGGGGCGCCGCTGAGGGCGCCACCCACGCGTTCCTCCAGGTCGAACAGAGCAACAGCGGCGCTGTGGCGCTCTACCGCGGGCTCGGCTTCACCACCCACCACACCTACCTGACCCGGGTCGCCCCGGCGGCCTGAGCGGCGCTCCGGTCAGCGCCGGACGATCCTGCGGGGCCGGGTGCGCTTCATCTCGGCGTACCGCTTGAGCTGGCGGGACCGGTAGTCCCGGCCCAGCGCGGTCAGGATCAGGTAGCCGACCAGCACGCCCGCCGCGGTGGCCGCGAGATAGAGCCAGATCTGGGCGAAGAACAGGCCCGCGCCGCCGCCGAACGGGTTCTCCCCGACCAGCAGCGGACCGACGAACACGGTGAGCGCCAGCGCGACCGCGACCGCGGCGGCCAGGTCGCCGGCCCAGCGGCCCAGCGGCCGGTCGGCGCCCCACCGGAACGCGGTGCCCGCCAGGATCAGCCCGATGACCAGGAACATGGCGAGCGAGACGCGGCCGGAGGCGGTGTCGTCGTCCGGGAACGCGAGTTTGATGACCAGCCGGGCCACCACGTTCACCCCGAACAACGCGGCCGCCAGCACGCCTACCGCACGCCACCGCTGACCCATCGCACGCCTCCCGCCGTACCGCCCGCTCCCTCGGCGGGCCTCCTGGCAGGAATGTCTACCACCGCGAGCTGTGCGGCGTCAGCACCTCACCGTGCGTCGGGCGGCGTCACCAGGTGCCGGAAGCCCAGCACCGCGAACGTGACCGCGCCGGCCACGATCAACGCGAGGCCGAGCACGTTGTCACCGGCGAGCGCCAGATCGCCCTCGACGGTCCGGAACCCCCCCACCACGATCACCAGGAACCACGGCAGCGCGCCGAGCGCCACCGCCCAGCGCGTACCCGTCGACCGGTGGGCGAACCGGCCCAGCAGCACAGTGGTCGCCACCACCGCGACGACGCCGGCAGCCACCAGGCCGACACCGAGAAGCGCCCGCAGCCCGCCGGAGCGGCCCTGCACGGTCTCCCAGGCCCAGGTCGCGAAGATCAGGTCGAGCAGCGCCAGCAGGACGCCGGCCCAGACCGTCACGACGCCGCCGGCCACCCGCAGCGCGCGGTCGAGCACCCGCTCCGCCGGGCTCGGCGTGGCGGCCGTCGGCGGCTGCTCGGGAAGGGTCGACACGGGTACGGCCGGCAGCGTCACCGGAGACCGGCCGCCGCGACCGGGGACCGCTGCGTACCGTCCAGGGCGATGCCGGCGAAGAGGTCGTCCTCCCAGCCGTACGGGCCGGCGCCCGGCCCCTTCTCGCCGACCGCGAGCGTGAAGTACTCGACGCCCATGAACTCGCCGCCGAAGTTGCCGGCGATCGAGTAGAGCCAGGAGTTCGCCGGGATCTGGGTGGCGTGGGCGCGCATCGCCGCCTCCTTGGCGGCGTGCTGGTCGGTGCCGTCGATCCGGGCGGCGATCTCCGCGTCCGGCGTGCCGAACGGCAGCTCGTCGGCGCTCTCGATGCCGGCGAACGGATTGTCCGAGGACTCGGTGAACGTCTCCAGGCCCGCGTCGAGGACGCTGCGCGGCATCGCCGTCCAGTAGACCTTCGCCGGGGCGATCCCCTCGGCCGCGGCCAGCTCCACCGCCCGCATCGCCACCCGGTGCGCCTGGATGTGGTCGGGGTGGCCGTAGAAGCCGTCCGGATCGTACGTGACGAGAACCTGGGGACGGACCTCGCGGATGACCTCCACCAGGTACCCGGCGGCGGTGTCCAGGTCGGCCTGCCAGAACGCCCGGGGGTGCTCGTTGGTGGCCAGGCCCATCATGCCGGAGTCACGGTAGCGGCCCGCCCCGCCGAGGAACCGGTGGTCGGTCACGCCGAGCACGGCGCAGGCGGCCGCCAGCTCACCGATCCGGTAGCCGCCGAGCTGGTCCGCCTCGGCCGCGCCGAGCTGCGCCAGGGCCGGGACGTGGATCTCGCCCTCCTCGCCCAGCGTGCAGGTCACGAGCGTGACGTGGGCACCGGTGGCGGCGTAGTGCGCCATCGTCGCGCCGGTGCCGATCGACTCGTCGTCGGGATGCGCGTGGACCAGCAGAAGGCGTCGGTCGGGCAGGGTCGTCACGCCCGTCACTCTAACCGGCGGTCCTGCCCGCTCGACGGTGATGCGTCCGCCCAGGTCGGCCACATCACCTCCGGCGCCCGCCTACTCTGCAGGCGTGGACTTTCCCGAGCTGGCCGCCCGTACCCGTCGGTTCAGCCACGGGGCGCCGCGCGCCGTCACCGTCGCGGGCGACGGCGCCCGGGTGATCTTCCTGCGTTCCGCGGGACCGGAGGACCCGGCCGACGCGCTCTGGCTGCTCGACGTCGACAGCGGCGAGGAACGACTGGTCGCGGACCCGGCGGTGCTGCTGGGCACGGACGCCGAGCCGGCCCGCCTCGCCCCCGGGGAACGGGCGCTGCGCGAGCGGTTGCGGCTCAGCTCCGGCGGCATCGGCTCGTACGCGCTGGACTCGGCCGGCCGGGTCGCCGCGTTCGCGCTGGCCGGGCGGCTGTTCCGGGCCGACCTGGTGCACGGCGACGTGATCGAGGTGGCAGCGATCGGGCCGGTGATCGACCCGCGGCCCGACCCGGCCGGTGAGCGGCTGGCGTACGTCACCGACGCCGCCGAGGGGGTGCGCCGGGGTCAGTTGCGGGTGGTGGAGCCGGACGGTACGGACAACCTGCTCGCCGGTGAGGACAGCGGTGTCACCTGGGGTCTGGCCGAGCACATCGCGGCCGAGGAGTTCCACCGCTACCGGGGCTACTGGTGGGCGCCGGACGGGCGCAGCGTGCTGGCCGCCCGGGTCGACGAATCACGCCTGGAACGCTGGTACCTGCACGACCCGGCCGACCCGGCGAGCCCGCCGACGTCGCTCGCGTACCCCGTGGCGGGTGGGCCGAACGCGGAGGTGAGCCTGCACCTGCTCGACCTCGACGGCGGCTGGGTCGACGTGCACTGGGACCGCGAGACCTATCCGTACCTGAGTTCCGTGGACTGGACCGAGGGCGGGCCGCTGATCACGGTGCTGCGCCGCTCGCAGCAGCACGGCCTGGTGCTCGCGGTGGACCCGCGCACCGGGGAGACGCAGGTGCACGCCGAGCTGGCCGACCCGCGCTGGGTGGAGCCGATCCCCGGCACCCCGGCGCACCTGCCCGACGGGCGGGTGCTGGTCGGCGGCGAGCTGGCCCACGACGGGTACGACGCGCGTTGCCTGTTCGCCGACGGCACGCTGCTCACCCCGCCGTCGCTGTACGTGCGGCGGGTGGTCGGGCGGCTGCCGAACGGCCCGAACGCGGCGGCCGACCTGCTGGTGGAGGCGAGCGAGGGCGAACCGAGCCAGCGTCACCTCTACCGGGTGCGCACCACGATCGGCGGCGGCATGGACGCCCGCCGGATGGGCAGCGACCCCGGCTGGCACACCGCCTCGATCGGCGGGTCGACGCTGGCCGTGGGCATCGCGTCGCTGGAGCACGCCGGCGTCCGCTGGCGGGTGTGGCACGGCGACCGCGAGGTCGGCGAACTGCGCTCGTTCGCCGCCACCTGCTCGTACGCGCCGCGGCCGACGATGGTCCGGGTGACCGACCGGCGGCTGCCCAGCGCCGTGCTCTACCCGGCCGAGCACGTCAAGGGCACCCGGCTGCCGGTGCTGCTGGACGTGTACGGCGGCCCCGGCCACCAGGAGGTGGTCGCGGCCCGCAGCGTCTGGCTGGAACGGCAGTGGTGGGCCGAGCAGGGCTTCGCGGTGGTCACCATCGACAACCGGGGTACGCCGGGCATCGCGCCGTCGTTCGAGAAGGCGATCCACAGGCGGGTCGCCGACGTGATCCTCACCGACCAGGTGGACGCGCTCACCGCGCTCGCCGACAAGCACCCGGATCTGGACCTGGGACGGGTGGCGGTGCGCGGCTGGTCATTCGGCGGCTGGCTGGCCGGGCTCGCGGTGCTGCGGCACCCGGAGTTGTTCAAGTGCGCGATCGTCGGCGCGCCGGTCACCGACTGGGCGCTGTACGACACCGCGTACAGCGAGCGCTACCTGGGCATGCCGGACGACGGGATGGACGTGTACGCCCACCACTCGCTGGTCGAGCTGGCCGCAGAGCCGCTCGGCGATCCGGCGCAGGCCCGGCCGATGCTGCTGGTGCACGGCCTGGCCGACGACAACGTGCTGGCTGCGCACACGCTGCGGCTGTCCGCGGCGCTGCTGGCGACGGGCCGCCCGCACGCGGTGCTGCCGCTGACCGGCGCGAGCCACCTGGCCGCCGGCGGCGTGTCCGAGCGCCTGCTCCGGCTGGAGCTCGACTTCCTCCGCCGCTACTTGTAAGGAAGGGCCCCCTTTTAACGCCTGCGGTAGAGGAAGGGCCCCTTGTTAACGCCTCGCGTTAACAAGGGGCCCTTCCTTCACCTACGGGCTACTGCTTGACGTACGCGTTGACGAAGTTCGGGTAGCCGAACACGGAGGAGATGAACACCCCGCCCGCCTTGGAGCCGTGCACGTTGTACGCCACGTCCACGTAGAGCGGCACCACAGGAGCGTGCTCCTTCATGATCCGCTCGTCGAGCTTGCCCCACTCCGGGCCCTGCTCGGACGGCGGCAGCGCCAGGATCCGGTCCATCTCGGCGTTGATCGCGTCGTCGTTGAAGTACGACTGGTTGCTGTTGCCCTCGGCCTTGATGGTCCGGCCGTCGTAGAGCACCGGCAGGATCGACGCGCCGCTCGGCCAGTCCGCCGCCCAGTTACCGATGTACAGGTCCCAGGGGTTGTTCTTCTTCTTGACCTCGTCCAGCTTCGCGTCGTCCGGGATGTTCCGGACGGTGATCTTGAAGCCGGCACGCTCCAGGTTGCCCTTGAGCTGGACCGCCTCCGCCTGCTCGGTCGTGTTGTCGGCGACGCCGAGGACCAGCTCGGGCGTCTGGCCGCCGAGCAGTTCCTTGGCCTTCTCCACGTTGCCGTTTGCGCCGGCCGGGTACGCGTCGTACGCCTTGTAGCCGATGGTCGACGGCGGCATCAGCGTGGTGATCGGCTGCGCGACGGTCTGGCCGCCGAGCGCCTTGACCAGGCCCTCGCGGTCGATCGCGTAGTTGAGCGCCTGGCGGATCTTCAGGTCCTTGACCCGCTGGGTGTTGATCACGAGCTGGTTGGCGCTCGGGGTCGGGGACAGCAGCGTGCGGGACTTCAGCGCCGGGTCACCGGCGACCTTGGCCACGAGCGAGGCAGGCACCGAGTTGAACGCCAGCGCGCTCTGGTCGGCGCCGTTGTCCGCGATCACCCGGTTGTTGGCGGCGTCGGCGGTCGGCCCGAAGCTCCACACGAACTGGTCCGGGTACTGGTGCCGCACCGGGTCGGTCTTCGCGTCCCAGTTCGGGTTGCGGTCGAGCGTGAGCTGCACTCCGACCTGATTCTTCGCGATCTTGTACGGGCCGGACGAGAACGGCTTCTGGTCCAGGTTGACCCCGGTGTCCTTCTCCGGCTTGAGCGGCGCCGTGGTGGGCAGCGAGACCGCGAACGGCAGGTCGCAGCGCGGCTTGGCGAACTCGAAGCGCAGCGTCTTGTCGTCCGGCGTGGTCAGGCCCGGCGGCAGCGACGTCTTGTTCTTCTTGAAGTCCCACTTGGTGTCGTACTGCGCGGTGTCGGCCAGCCACTCCTGGATGTAGGTGGGGCCGCCGGTGAGGTCCGGGTCGAAGGAGCGGGCGATGCCGTACGCGATCTCCTTCGAGGTGATCGGGCTGCCGTCCTCGAACTTCACCCCGTCCTTGATGGTGAATTCCCAGACCTTGCAGTCGTTGTTGACGTTCTTGCCCGGCGTCTCGGCCAGGTCACCCACGAGGACCAGGCCACCCTTGCCGTCGTCCTTCCAGGTGGTCAGGTAGCGGGCGAAGAGCGGGTTGGCCATCAGACCGGCGAACGAGTACGTCCGCTGCGGGTCCAGGTGGGAGATGGGGGTCTCCCGGATGATGGTGAACGTCCCGCCCTTGGCCGCGCCGTCGATCTCGGCGGCCGGTCCCTGCGAGTCCTTGGGGTCGGTCGCGATGACCCCGGTCTGCTGCCGGTTGCCGTCCACCTTGGTGCCTTCGCCCGTGTTCTCCGAGCAGGCACCGAGTGCCACAACCAGTGCGATGGCGCCGCCAGCGGCGGCCGCTGCGCGTGGTCGCATGTCCTACCTCCTCCACCCGTGCGCCGAGCGCATCCGCCGACGTCCCGAGGATCGTAAAGAAGAAAAGCTACGAGTTGGATAACAGTTGTCGATAAATTTCGTCGCGGTTCAGCCGAGCCGTACCCGCGGGTCGATCACCGCGTAGAGCAGGTCCACCACCACGTTCGCCAGCACCACGAAGACCGCCGCGATCAGCACGGTCGCCATGATCGTCGGCAGGTCGCCCGAGCGGACCGCGTCGACAGCGGTACGCCCCATCCCGTTCAGACCGAATGTCGTCTCGGTGATCACCGTGCCGCCCAGCGCTCCGCCCACGTCCAGACCGGCGATCGTCACCACCGGTGTGATCGCGGCGCGCAGCGCGTGCCGGCCGTACACCTTGCGTTTGGCCAGGCCCTTCGCCCGCGCGGTCCGGACGAAGTCCTCCGAGAGTGTCTCCAGCATCTGCGCCCGGGACAGTCGCGCGTAGATCGCGGAGAAGAGGAACGCCAGCGCCACCCACGCCAGCACCAGCCCGCTCGTCCACTTCAACGGATTGTCGAACAACGAGGTGTAGCTCGGCACCGGCAGCAGGCGCAGGTTGTAGACGAAGACGATGAGCAGCACCGCGCCGACGAAGTAGAGCTGCAACGAGGCGCCGGTGAGCGAGAAGCCGATCGCCGCCCGGTCCAGCCAGCTGCCCCGGCGCAGCGCCGAGAGCATGCCCAGGCCGACGCCGAGCAGCAGCCACAGGATCGCCGCCGGGATGACGATGCTCAGCGTCACCGGCAGCACCCGGGCGATGGTGTCGGAGACCGCCTCGTTCGACACGTACGACCAGCCGAGGCAGGGGGCGTCGCACCGGCCGCCCTGGGCGCTGCCCAGGTCCCGGCCGGTGAAGATGCCCTTCATGTAGCCGGCGTACTGGCTGATCAGCGGGTCACGCAGGCCCAGCTCCTGGCGGACCCGCTCCAGTCGCTCCGGGTTGCAGTTCTTCGGGCACATGCCGGTGACCGGGTCGCGGGGTAGCGCGAAGAACATCAGGAAGCTGAGCACGCTCACCGCGAACAGCGTGAGCGCGGCGGACAGCAGCCGGCGGATGAGGAATCGCGTCATGGGCCGGCCTCCTACCGGGACGACTTCGGGTCGAGCGCGTCGCGCAGCGCGTCACCGAAGAGGTTGAAGGCGAACACGAGCGCGAAGATGGTGATGCCCGGGAAGAAGACGTACGCCGGGTCGGTCTGCAGGTAGTCGAGACTGCGGTAGATCATGCGGCCGAAGCTCGGCGTCTCGTCGGTGAGGCCGACGCCGATGAACGACAACGCGGCCTCGCTGGTGATGTACTGCGGCACCGCGAGCGAGAAGGCGACCAGGATCGGCGCCCAGGCGTTCGGCAGCAACTGGCGGAACAGCATGTGCCCGAGACCCGCGCCGCTGGCCCGTGCCGCCTCCACGAACTCGCGTTCGCGCAGCGCGATGATCTGGCCCCGGACCAGCCGGGCCGTACCGGTCCAGCCGAACAGGGCGAAGATCGCGATGAGCACACCGATCTGGAAGTACGCCGGCACGGCCTCGCGCTGTCCGTAGAAGCGCAGCGCGACGGTCGGCATCAGGGCCAGCGCGATGATCAGGAACGGCATGGCCAGGGTCAGGTCGGTGATCCAGTTGATCACCGTGTCCAGCCAGCCGCCCAGGTAACCGGCGAGCGTCCCGAGCGTCACACCGATCACCGCGGTCAGCACGGCCGCCGCGAACGCGATGAACAGCGACGTCCGCAGCCCGTGCACCATCCGGATGAAGATGTCCCGGCCGAGACCGGGTTCCAGGCCGAACCAGTGCTCACCGGTCACGCCGCCGGCGTAGCCCAACGGCATGCCGTAGCCGTCGAGGCGGCTCTGGAACTGCTCCTTCGGCCCCACCCCGTACAGCGCCTCGATGAGCGGCACGGCGAGCGCGACGAGCACGAAGAACGCCAGCAGGCCGCCGCTGATCAGCGCGGTGCGGTCCCGCTTGAGCCGCGCGAGGGCGAGCTGGCCGGGTGACCGGCCGACGAACTCCTTCTTACCGCTCTCGTCGCCCTCGCCGGGCGACTCGATCTCGGCGAGCGCGACGCCCTCGACCGGCGACAGGCTCATTGGGACACCTCCACGGGTTCGCCGGTCGGCACGCCGACCGGTCCGCTCTCCGGGTAGTGGCAGGCGGCGAGCTGTCTGCCGTCGTGGCGGGTGGTCAGGGCGGGTTCTTCGGTGGCGCACCGGTCGGTGGCCTTCCAGCAGCGGGTACGGAACCGGCAGCCCGACGGCGGGTTGAGTGGCGTGGGCACGTCTCCGGTGAGACGGATCCGTCCGGCGGGCCCGAGCGTGGTGACGTCCGGGATCGCCGACAGCAACGCCCGGGTGTACGGGTGCTGTGGCCGCGTGTAGATGGTGTCGCGGTCGCCGATCTCGACGATCTTGCCGAGGTACATGACGGCGACGCGGTGGCAGAAGTGCCGCACGACGGCGAGGTCGTGGGCGATGAACACGAACGCCAGGTCGAGATCTTGTTGCAGGCTGCGGAGCAGGTTGATGACCTGCGCCTGGATGGACACGTCGAGGGCGGAGACGGGTTCGTCGGCGACGATGAGTTTGGGTTTGAGGGCGAGGGCGCGGGCGATGCCGATGCGCTGGCGTTGCCCGCCGGAGAACTCGTGCGGATACCTGTTGTAGTGCTCCGGGTTCAGGCCCACGAGTTCGAGCAGCTCCTGGACGCGTTTCTTGACGCCGCCGGGTGGGGTGATGCGGTTGACCTGCAACGGCATGGCCACGATCCGCCCGACCGTGTGGCGGGGGTTCAACGACGCGTACGGGTCCTGGAAGATGATCTGCAGGTCCTGCCGCAACCCGCGCAGCTCACCACGCCCCGCGTGGGTGATGTCCCGCCCCGCGAAGGTGATCGACCCGGCGGTGGGCTCCAACAGCCGCACCAGCATCCGCCCGGTCGTGGTCTTCCCACACCCCGACTCCCCCACCAGTCCGAGGGTCTCGCCCGGCCGCACGTCGAAGTCCAACCCGTCCACCGCCCGCACCGCACCCGTGCTGCGCAGCCCTTGCCGGACGGGGAAGTGCTTGGTCAGCCCCCGCACGGACAGCAGCGGCTCGGTCTCGGTGCTCATCGGGCCACCCCCACCTGGGCTACCTCGTCGCGGTAGATCCGCTCCCGATCCCCCGCCGACAGATGGCAGGCGACCAGGTGACCCGGCGATCCGGCCTCCCGCAGCTCGGGCACCTCGGCGCGGGACCGGTCGCCGTTCACGTCGGCCCACCGGCACCGCGGATGGAACGCACACCCGGACGGCAGGTTGATCAACGACGGCGGGTTACCCGGAATCGGCAGCAGGTCCGCGTCCGCGTCCGCGTCACCGTGCAACGACGGCACACTCGACAACAACCCCCACGTGTACGGATGCTGCGGCGCCCGCAACACCCGCTCCACACTCCCGTGCTCCACCGCCCGGCCCGCATACATCACCAACACGTCATCAGCCACCTGACTGACCACACCCAGGTCATGCGTGATCAACACGATCGCCGACCGGAACTCCTCCTGCAAATCGGCAAGCAGATCCAGGATCTGCGCCTGCACCGTCACATCCAACGCCGTCGTCGGCTCATCCGCGATCAGCAGATCCGGATCGTTCACCAACGCCATCGCGATCATCGCCCGCTGCCGCATCCCACCCGAGAACTCATGCGGATACTGATCGAACCGCCGCGCCGGCTGCGGAATCCCCACCCGGCCCAACATGTCCACCGCCCGGCTGCGGGCCTCGCGTCTGCCGGCCCTCGGATGATGCACCCGGTACGCCTCAGCGATCTGCCTACCCACCGAGTAGTACGGATGCAACGCCGACAACGGATCCTGGAAGACCATCGCCATGTCCCGGCCCCGCAGCCGCCGCACCTCCTCCTCACCCAACCCCACCAGCTGACGCCCACCCACCGAGATCTCCCCCGAGATGGTCGTCCGCTTCGCGTTGTGCAAACCCAGGATCGCCAGCGACGTCACGCTCTTACCGGAACCGGACTCCCCCACGATCCCCAGCGTGCGACCCCGCTCCACGGCGAACGACACACCGTCCACGGCCCGCACCACACCGTCCTCGGTGTCGAACCGCACCCGCAGATCTCTGACCTGGAGATAGGGCCCGTCGCCGGAGCGCTGCTCCGGCACCTCCGGGCGGTCCGGCTCCCCGGACGGCACCGCCTCCGACCTGCCCATTGACCGCCTCCCCTTCGGTGATGAAGAGAACTTACAGGAAATCCCCAGAGGCGAAAATAAGCTACATCGAGCGGCCTGTCAGCGGCCTGAGCGTAACGACTGGGTTTCCGTCTCGCACCCCCGTCACCTGGGACATCCACGCCCGCGACTGGCCGTCGTCGCCTCGTCGCCGCACTTGTGGTGCGACGATGGTCCCGGCGACGAAGGGACGATTCCCGTCGGCACGAGGTGGAGGCGACGATGACCGCGGCGGTGTTCGGCCACGACGGCCCGTGGACCGAAGAGGAGTACCTCGCCCTCGGCGAGACGCGGCAACGCGTCGAACTCTTCGACGGGAGCCTGCACGTGACACCGGCACCGACCCCGCGGCACCAACGAATCCAGCGGAACCTCGGCAACCTGCTGGAGGCCGCGGCCCGGCACGTCGGCCTGGAACTGCTGGAGACGGTGAACGTCCGGCTCCGGCCAGGCCGCATACCGATTCCCGACCTGGTCGTCACCGAGCCGATCGACTTCGACCAGCCGATGATCGAGGCGCGGGACGTGCGGCTCGTGTGTGAGGTCATCTCACCGGGCAACGCGGCAACCGACAAGGTGCTCAAGATGCACTACTACGCCGCCGCGGGGATCGAGTGGTACCTGCTGGTGGAGCAGGAAACCGGCACGCTGCACCTGCACCGGCGGCAGGGTCGGCACTACCGCGAGGTGTCGGTGACCAAGCCCGGTTCCGCGCTGGAGCTGACCGAGCCCGTCCGGGCCACGATCCGGCCGGCGGATCTCGTCCCCTGACGGATGTCGGTGCGCTCGCCTAGGGTCGGGCGCATGAGCGAGCGTCGAGCGACCCATCAGGACAGCGCATGAGCGAGTTCGACGCGGCGACCGCCGCCGTCCAGGCCGCTCTCGACGCGGGCGCCCGCTACGCCGACGCCCGGGTCATGCACCGCCGCTACGAGTCGATGTCGGCCCGCAACGGCGACATCGAGGAGCTGAGCCAGGACGAGAGCATCGGGCTGGGCGTACGCGCGCTCGTCGGATCGGGGTGGGGCTTCCACGCCGTACCCGATCTGTCCGACGCCGCGGCCCGCGACGCCGGCCGGCGCGCCGCGGCGATCGCCACCGCGAGCGCGCGGGTTCCCGGTCCGCCGATCGACCTGGTGCCGGCCGAGGCGGCGGTGGCGAGCTGGGCCTCGGAGTGCGCCGTCGACCCGCTCGGAGTGCCACTGTCGGACAAGGGCGACCTGCTGGTCCGCGCCACGGCGACGATGCGCGAGCACGGCGCCGACCTGGCCGAGGGGCTCTACCAGATCTGGGACACCTCGAAGTGGTTCGTCTCCAGCGAGGGCCACCGGATCGACCAGCGCATCCGGGAGTGCGGCGGCGGCATCTCGGCCACCTCGATCGGTGACGGCGAGACCCAGCGGCGGTCCTACCCGAGCTACCGCGGGCAGTACGGCACCACCGGCTGGGAGCTGGTCACCTCGCTCGACCTGGCCGCGCACGCCGCGCGGATCGCCGAGGAGTCCCGCGAGCTGCTCACCGCGCCGCTCTGCCCGGCCGGCGAGACCGATCTGATCCTCGGCGGTGAGCAGCTCGCGTTGCAGATCCACGAGTCGGTCGGGCACGCCATCGAGCTGGACCGCATCCTCGGCTGGGAGGCGGCGTTCGCCGGCACGTCCTGGCTCGACCTGGCCCGCCTCGGCTCGCTGCACTACGGCTCCGAGCTGATGAACGTGACGATCGACCCGACCATCCCTGGCGCGCTGGGCAGCTTCGGCTACGACGACGAGGGCTCCCCGGCGGTCGCCCGGGACGCGGTCCGCGAGGGGCGGTGGGTCGGGGTGCTCGCCGGCCGGGACTCGGCCGCCGTCGCGGGCCTTGACTACGGCGGCAGCGTACGGGCCGACGGCTGGGCCCGGCTGCCGATGGTGCGGATGACGAACGTGGGCCTGGAACCCGGCCCGCACACGCTCGACGAGATCATCGCGGCCACCGACGACGGGGTGCTGATGGACATCAACCGGTCCTGGTCGATCGACGACAAGCGGCTCAACTTCCAGTTCGGCTGCGAGGTCGGCTGGGAGGTGAAGAAGGGCCGCCGGGGGCGGATGCTGCGCAACCCCACCTACACCGGCATCGGGCCGGTCTTCTGGCGCTCGATGGACATGCTCTCCTCGGAGACGGTCGCCTGGGGCACGCCCAACTGCGGGAAGGGGCAGCCCGGCCAGGTCGGGCACACCGGCCACCCGGCCGCGCCGGCCCGGTTCCGCGGCGTCCGGGTGGGGGTGCGGGCATGAGCGAGCGCGGCATGAACGCCGAGCTGGAGATCGCCGCCGGGGTGGTGGACCTGGTCCGGCACACGGCCGGTCCGGCCGCCGAGGCCGAGGTGCTGGTGACCCGCTCCGACCTGGCGCTGACCCGGTTCGCCAACTCGTTCATCCACCAGAACGTGTCCGAGACCGGTGTCGCCGTACACCTGCGGTTGCACGTGGACGGGCGGACCGCTACCGGCAGCGGCAGCCGGGTCGACGCCGACGGGCTGGCCGCCCTGGTCGAGCGGACCCGGGCCGCGGCCCGGCTCGCGCCGCCCGACCCGGCCTGGCCGGGACTCACCGCCCCGACGCCTGTGCAGTCCGGCCCGGCCGTCGACGAGGACACCGCGTTCGCCTCGCCCGACGAGCGGGCCGAGCGGGTACGCGCGTTCGTGGACGCGGTCGAAGGGCTGGAGGCGGCCGGCTACTGCCGCACCTCGTACCGGTCGGGGGCGTTCGCCAACTCGGCCGGGCACACGGCTGTGGGCCGGGCGGCCGAGGCGGCGATGGACGGCATCGCCCGCGCCGGCGGCGCCGACGGGGTGGCCCGGCTCTGCGCCGACCGGCTGGCCGATCTCGACGGCGCGGCGCTCGGCGCCCGCGCGGCGGCCAAGGCGCGCGCCGCTGCGGACCCGGTCGAGCTGCCGCCCGGGCACTACGAGGTGGTGCTCGAACCGGCTGCCGTCGCCGACCTGCTCCAGAACCTGGCCTGGTACGGCTTCAACGGCAAGCGCTACGCCGAACGGCAGTCCTTCGCCGAACCGGGCACCGCTCAGTTCGACCCCTCGGTGACGGTGGTGGACGACCCGCTGCACGCCGGCACGCTGCCGTTCGACCTGGAGGGCACGCCCCGGCAGGCGTTGCCGCTGGTCGAGGGCGGCACCACAGGGGCGGTGGCGTACGACAGGCGCGGCGGCGCCGAGGCGGGCGCCGGGTCCACCGGGCACGGCATGCCGGGTAGCGCGACGTTCGGCCCGATCCCGCACAACGTCCGCCTGCTGACGGGCACGGCGGGCGTGGCAGGCGCGGCCGTCGCCGCCGGACCGGTGAGCGCGGGCGTGACCGGGGCGGTGGGCGACCCGGACACCGCCGCGCTGGTGGCCGGGATGCGGCGCGGGCTGCTGGTCAGCGACTTCTGGTACACCCGCGTGCTGGACCCGAAGCAGCTCGTGGTCACCGGGTTGACCCGCAACGGGGTGTGGCTGGTCGAGGACGGCGTGCCGACCCGGGCGGTGCGCGACTTCCGGTTCACCGAGTCGTACCCCCGGGCGCTGGGGCCGGGCCGGGTTCTCGGCCTGGGCCGGACGGCGGTCCGCCAGCCTGCCCGCGTCGACGGCTCCTGGTACGAGACACCGGCGCTGCGGCTGTCCTCGTGGCACTTCACCGGCGGCGCGTCCGGGTGACCCGGCGCGCCGCCGGGCGCACCACGCCACCGGTCGGCGCACCGTTCGGCCGACCCGCCACATTGATCATGAACTGACTCTTTCCAAGCTGCGGGACACACGGGACACTGCGTTGCGCGGCCGGGCCGTGAAGATCGGCGTAACGTGTGTCACTTAGCCGCACCGGTTCGCCGGTGTGGCCTCGCGCGTGCGCAGGACGTGACAGTGACGTCAGGGAGATGACTCAGATGACAACTACGTCGGCCAGGACGCCGAGACCGCAGCCGCGGGGAGGGCGGGCACGCGCCGCCATCGCGGCGAAGACGTTGCGGACCGACAGATGGTGGATCGCCCCGCTGATCACGGTGGTGGGGCTCAGCGCGTGGGTCATCTACGCGACGGTCCGGGTCTTCATGCACAAGTGGTACTGGGTGGAGCAGTACCACTACCTGACGCCGTTCTACTCCCCCTGCGTCACCGACCGCTGTGTCGAGGGCTCCTCGCACTTCGGCCAGTTCCTGCCCGGCTGGTGGATCATCCCGGACGCGGCGCTCACCCTGCCGTTCCTGCTGCTGTTCCGGCTGACCTGCTACTACTACCGCAAGGCGTACTACCGGTCGTTCTGGCTGTCGCCGCCGGCCTGCGCGGTGCCGGACGGGCACCAGTCGTACAGCGGCGAGACGCGGTTCCCGCTGCTCGGGCAGAACCTGCACCGTTACTTCTTCTACGCCGCCGCGATCATCTCGCTGATCAACACCTGGGACGCGATCCTGGCCTTCCACTCCCCCGAGGGCTTCGGCTTCGGCCTGGGCAACATCATCCTGATCGGCAACGTGGTGATGCTGTGGGCGTACACGATCTCCTGCCACTCCTGCCGGCACATCATCGGCGGGCGGCTCAAGCACTTCTCCAAGCACCCGATGCGCTACAAGGCGTGGACCGGGGTGTCCTGGTTGAACGTCCGGCACATGCAGCTCGCCTGGATCACCCTCGGCACCCTGGCGCTCACCGACTTCTACGTGATGGCGGTCGCCGCCGGCTGGATCAACGACCTGCGGTTCATCAACTGAGAGCCTGGACATGACTGAGACGCGAATCGAACGACACCACTACGACGTCGTCGTGATCGGGGCCGGTGGCGCCGGCCTGCGCGCGGCGATCGAGGCCCGGCTGGCCGGCAAGAAGACCGCGATCATCTCGAAGTCGCTGTTCGGCAAGGCGCACACGGTGATGGCCGAGGGCGGCGCCGCCGCCGCGATGGGCAACGTGAACTCGCGCGACAACTGGCAGGTGCACTTCCGGGACACCATGCGCGGCGGCAAGTTCCTCAACAACTTCCGGATGGCCGAGCTGCACGCCAAGGAGGCGCCGCAGCGGATCTGGGAACTGGAGACGTACGGCGCGCTGTTCGACCGCACCAAGGACGGGAAGATCTCGCAGCGCAACTTCGGCGGCCACGAGTACCCGCGCCTGGCGCACGTCGGCGACCGGACCGGCCTGGAGCTGATCCGTACGCTCCAGCAGAAGATCGTCTCGCTCCAGCAGGAGGACAAGCAGGAGTTCGGCAGCTACGACGCGCGGATCCGGGTCTTCTCCGAGACCACGATCACCGAGCTGCTGCTCGACGGCGACCGCGTCGCCGGGGCGTTCGGCTACTACCGCGAGTCCGGCGAGTTCGTCCTGTTCGAGGCGCCCGCGGTGGTCCTGGCCACCGGCGGCGTCGGACGCTCCTACAAGGTCACCTCGAACTCGTGGGAGTACACCGGCGACGGCCACGCGCTGGCGCTGCGCGCCGGGGCCACGCTGATCAACATGGAGTTCCTCCAGTTCCACCCGACCGGCATGGTCTGGCCGCCCTCGGTGAAGGGCATCCTGGTCACCGAGTCGGTACGCGGCGACGGCGGCGTGCTGAAGAACTCCGAGGGCAAGCGGTTCATGTTCGACTACGTGCCCGACGTGTTCCGCAAGCAGTACGCGGAGACCGAGGAGGAGGCGGACCGCTGGTACACCGACCCGGACAACAACAGGCGTCCGCCGGAGCTGCTGCCCCGCGACGAGGTCGCACGCGCGATCAACAGCGAGGTCAAGGAGGGCCGGGGTACGCCGGCCGGGGGCGTCTACCTGGACATCGCCTCCCGTAAGTCGGCCGAGGAGATCCGCCGCCGCCTCCCGTCGATGTACCACCAGTTCAAGGAACTGGCCGACGTCGACATCACCAAGGAGCCGATGGAGGTCGGCCCGACCTGTCACTACGTGATGGGCGGCGTCGAGGTGGACCCGGACTCCGGCGCGGCGTACGGCACCGTGCGCGGGCTCTACGCCGCCGGTGAGGTGTCCGGCGGCATGCACGGCTCCAACCGGCTCGGCGGCAACTCCCTGTCCGACCTGCTGGTCTTCGGCAAGCGCGCGGGCGGGCACGCGGCCACGTACACCGATCAGCTCACCACCCGCCCGGCGGTGTCGGTGGCGGCGGTGGAGGCCGCCGTGGAGACGGCGCTGGCGCCGTTGCAGCGGGACACCGGTGAGAGCCCGTACCAGCTCCAGCAGGACCTCCAGGTGGTGATGGGCGACCTGGTCGGCATCATCCGGCGCGAGGGTGAGCTGGCCGACGCGCTCGGCCGGCTGGCCGAGCTGCGGGAGCGGGTGGCGAAGGTCAGCGCGGTCGGCGGCCGGCGCTACAACCCGGGCTGGCACCTGGCGCTGGACCTGCGCAACATGCTCGTGGTCTCGGAGTGCACCGCGAAGGCGGCGCTGGAGCGGCAGGAGTCGCGCGGCGGGCACACCCGGGAGGACTACCCGGCGATGGACCCGAAGTGGCGGAGCGTCAACCTGGTCTGCTCGCTGGACGGCGACACGGTCCGGCTGACCCACAAGCCGCTGCCGAAGATGCGGCCTGAGCTGATCGGGCTGTTCGACCGGGCCGAGCTGGCCAAGTACCTGACCGACGAGGAACTCGCCGAGTTCGACGCCCTCACCGAGGAGGCGAACAACTGATGGGAAGTAAGCGCCAGTTCCGCATCTGGCGGGGCGACGAGACCGGCGGCGACCTGAAGGACTACACCGTCGAGGTGAACGAGGGCGAGGTGGTCCTCGACGTGATCCACCGGCTCCAGGCCACCGAGGCACCGGACCTGGCGTGCCGGTGGAACTGCAAGGCCGGCAAGTGCGGCTCGTGCTCGATGGAGATCAACGGCAAGCCGCGGCTGGGCTGCATGACGCGGATGTCGACGTTCGAGGAGTCCGAGACCGTCACTGTCACCCCGCTGCGCACCTTCCCGGTGATCCGGGACCTGGTCACCGACGTCTCGTTCAACTACGAGAAGGCGCGGGAGACCCCGGCGTTCGCGCCGCCGGCCGACGTGGCGCCCGGCGACTACCGGATGCAGCAGGTCGACGTCGAGCGCTCGCAGGAGTTCCGCAAGTGCATCGAGTGCTTCCTGTGCCAGAACGTCTGCCACGTGATCCGTGACCACGACGAGAACAAGCCGGCGTTCTCCGGTCCCCGGTTCTTCATCCGGGCGGCCGAGCTGGACATGCACCCGCTCGACGCGCGCACCGACCGCCGGGAGTACGCGCAGTCGGACATGGGACTCGGCTTCTGCAACATCACCAAGTGCTGCACCGAGGTCTGCCCCGAGCACATCAAGATCACCGACAACGGGATCATCCCCATGAAGGAACGGGTCGTCGACCGCAGGTACGATCCCCTTGTGTGGCTCGGTAACAAGATCTTCCGGAGGGGTCAGGTGCCTCAGACCAGCGCGACCAGCGGGCATTCGAGCGGTGCCGTCACGTCCGGAGGGGCGCAGGGCGGGGCGCACGCGCACGGCGGCGGTTCGCACGCCGGCGGGGTGCACTCGCACGCGGGCGGCTCGCACGACAGCGCCGCCGAGCGTCAGGCCCAGCAGGGCGTCAACTGGCACCGCGAGGTGCCGCACCCGACCGCCCCGGCGGTGGACGCCAACGGCAGGCTGCCGCTGACCGAACTGACGTTCAACAAGGCCGCCGCGCCGTCGCCGTTCGGCGACGACGTGACGTTCCCGCTGCCGCCGGAGCACCTCAACTTCGCTCACCCGCAGCAGGATGAGCCGAAGCACTGAACAGCAGCGCGACGATGACGGGGGCCGGCGGCACGAGCCGCGGGCCCTCGTCCCGTTTCCGGCCGGCTGTCCGGTTCACCGGACGGCCCGGCTCGCGCCGCCGTCGTTCAGGGGGCGTCGAGCAGCGGGCGCAGCGCGGCCACGATCGGCACGTCGGCCGGCAGCCAGTCGACGCTGTCCAGCTCGGCGGCGGAGAGCCAGCGCAGCTCGGCGTGCTCCAGGGCCTCGGGCTCGTCGCCGAGCAGCAGGCGGGCGGCGTAGACGCGCAGCACGGACCGGCCGTGCGCCATCCGTACGTCCCGGCCGACACGCGCGCCGACGGCCACCCGTACGCCCAGCTCCTCGGCACACTCCCGGGCCAGCGCGTCGGTCTCGGCCTCGCCCGGCTCGACCTTTCCGCCCGGGAACTCCCATCGCCCCGCCACCTCGGGGGGCGCGGAGCGCTCGCATGCCAGCACCCGGCCACCCTCGATGATCGCCGCCCCGACGACCACCCTCGGCTCCCGCCGGTCGGCCTGCCCGCTTCCGCTAACCCGTTCGGTCCGCACGGGCCACCAGCGTGCCAGATCAATCGGCGGTTTGGGTAGCTGCGTCGGCCGTCAGGTCAGCAGAACACGGAAGTGTGGGCGTGGACACACCATCTGAGCGGCGAGAGACTAGAGGGCGTCGACTGGGACACGGGATGGCGACGATTTGGCCACAAGCCGGCAACGACGCCTGGGAGGTGCGGTGATGCGCGTGCTGTTCAGCGGCCGGGCGAAGCACGACTACCTCAGCGACGCGCTAGCCCTGCTGTCCGGATGGACGCGCGAGGGCGAACAGATCCGCCGCACGATCGTCCTCGACGACACCCAGCACGCCGCGCTCACCGAGCGGGTGGCGGTGGTCGCCGACGCGCTGCGGCTGCGCCCCGAGATCAGCCGCCGGGCCGACCATACCCAGATCAGACTCGGGCACGACGACGGCGAGCCACTCACCGAGGGTGAGGTTCTGCTCGCGGCGCGCATCGAGGACGCGGTCCGCGCGGTCACCGAGCCCTGATCGGCTGGCACGCCCCGCCTACCCTCGGGTGCATGTCTGGCCCCACGTACGACCGCAAGGAACAGTTCCAGCAGATCCAGAGCGGGTTGCTGCCCGGTGAGCAGATCATCGCCGTCTACGACGCGGTCGGCACCGGCACCGGCTTCATCGGCCTGACCGACCGGCGCGTGATCATCCAGGACCGCTCCTTCGTCGGCAAGCGGTACGCGATCACCAGCATCCCGTACTCGAAGATCACCAGCGTGAGCGTGGTGAGCAACAAGTCCTGGGGTGGTTCGTTCTTCTCCACCGGGTCTATCGCGGTGCACGTCGGCACGCACACCTACGAGGTCGAGTTCCGGGGCGCGCAGAAGAGCCACCACGTGCACAACGTGATCCTGCACCACATCTCCTGACCCGCCTGGCACAATCGCCGCCATGCGGGGGCTGAGGGCGCGATGGCGGGCCTGGCGGGGCGAGCATCGGCGGGCCGTACGCCTGCTCCGCCGCCTCCTGGTGCTCGCCACCGCCGCCGTGATGCTGCTCGGCGCCGCCACGGTCGCCAGCGCGACCTGGGTCCGCGGCGCCGCCGAGGGCCGCCTGTTCGACGCCGCGGACGTGCCGGAGACACCGGTGGCCCTGGTGCTGGGCACCAAGGTGGAGCCGGACGGCACGCCGGCGCCGTTCCTCGCCGCCCGGCTGGAGATCGCCCGCCAGTTGTACGCCGCCGGCAAGGTCCAGGTGCTCCTGCTCTCCGGCGACCACATGGACTGGGACTACGACGAGCCGGACGCGATGCGGCGCTGGCTCGTCGAGCGTGGCGTCCCGGCGGAGAAGACGGTGCTGGACCACGCCGGATTCGACACGTACGACTCGTGCGTCCGCGCGCACCGCGTCTTCGGGGTCCGGCGGGCCACAGTGGTCACCCAGTCGTTCCACCTGCCGCGCGCGGTGGCGCTCTGCCGGGACGCCGGCATCGAGGCAGTCGGCGTCGGCGACGACACCGCCCGCCGGTACGCCGACCAGTGGCGGATCAGCTCCACCCGGGAGTACGGCGCGTGCGTGAAGGCCGCCGTGGACGTGCTCACCGGGCGTGACCCGGTGCACCTCGGCCGCCGGGAGACCGGAGTGGACGACGCGCTGCGGGCTTAATCGGGTTGTCTGCTCGGCACGGCTGCTGATCTGCTGAACCCCTCGAAGCCGACCGGAGGGAGCACCGCCATGCCGAACGCTGCGAAGCCCAGCCGACCCGTCGTCACCTCATCCGAATCGAGGCTTCGTCTTGTCGTACCCCATTCCGGCGGAGGTCACTGACCTCTCGCCGCGTCGCGTCCCTTCCGCCCGGCGGGAGGGCGCGTGATGTCCGTCTTCGACGACCCCGGCCTGTTCGGCCGGCTCTGGGCCGCCACCTACGACGGCCCCGGCAATCCCGACCCGGCCCCGGCCGTCGACTTCCTCGCGCCGCTGGCCGAGGGCGGCCCGGTGCTCGAACTGGCTGTGGGCACCGGCCGGGTGGCCCTGCCGCTGGCCGCCCGCGGCCTCGCCGTGGAGGGTGTCGAGGCGTCCCCGGAGATGGTGGCGCACCTGCGCGCCAAGCCGGGCGGCGCGGACATGCCCGTCACCATCGGCGACATGTCGGACGTCCCGGTCGCCGGGCCGTACCGTCTGGTCTTCCTGGTGTTCAACACGCTGTTCAACCTGGTCTCGGAGGAGCGCCAGGCGGCGTGCTTCCGCAACGTCGCCCGGGTGCTCGCGCCCGGCGGGGCGTTCGTCATCGAGACCTTCGTGCCCGACCCGGCGGACTTCGACCGGGACGAGCAGGTCCAGGTGCGGGAGGTGACCGAGGACTCGGCCACCATCCGCCTGCACCGGTACGACCGGGCGGCGCAGACGTTCGTGCGGCAGACCGTCACCTTCGACGCCTCCGGCGTGCACCTGAAGCCGTTCGCCATGCGGTACGCCTGGCCGGAACAGATCGACGAACTGGCGGAGCGGTCCGGGCTGCGGCTCACCGAGCGGTACGCCGACTGGGACCGGTCGCCGTTCGAGGCGGACAGCCGCGCGCACATCTCCGTCTACCGGCAGCGGTAGCGCTCACGCCGAGGGGCCGGGCATCACGTCCCGGCCTCTCGGCGCGCGACTACGCTGACGACCGCCGGGCCCGGACAGGAGAGGCCGATGACAGTCTCAGTCGCCGCCATGGACGACTCGCACGCCGACTCCGTGCTGGAGATCTACCGCCTCGGCATCGCCGAGGGGAACGCCACGTTCGAGACCGAGCCGCCGGACTGGACGCGGTTCACCGCCACCCGCCTGCCCGGCCACCGCTGGGTGGCGCTCGACGAGGCCGGCGACGTCCTCGGCTGGGTGGCCTGCTCGGCGGTCTCCGACCGCTGCGTCTACGCCGGGGTGGTCGAGCACTCCGTCTACGTGCACCCGAAGGGGCGGGGTCGCGGGGTCGGCCGAGCACTGCTGGAGGCGCTGATCGCCTCCACCGAGGCGGCCGGGATCTGGACCATCCAGTCCGGCGTGTTCCCGGAGAACACCGCGAGTCTCGCGCTGCACGCGACGTGCGGATTCCGCGTCGTCGGCACCCGCGAGCGGGTAGGCCGCCACCACGGCACCTGGCGAGACGTGACCTTGATCGAACGCCGCAGCCCTAGGATCTGACCCCCTCCCTCCTCCCGCGCCCTCGCCCCGGTGATCAAGGCGTTTGTGTCCGGTCGGCGCGGTCCGGGTGACGTAAACCCCTTGATCACCGGGTTGGTCAGGTGCCGACCAGGTGGCGGCGTACCAGGGCGTCCCGCTCCAGGATCAGGCCGACCATCTGCCAGAACTCGGCGAGCCGGGGATGGGTCAGGCCCTCCTCGCGGCTGAGCTTGCGGCCGAAGATCGGGCTGTCCCCGGCGACCTCACCACCGTTGACGAGCGTCGCGGCCGGCCCCGGCGAGCCGACCACCGGCCCGACCCGGCAGCCGAAGGTGACGTGGTCGTCGAAGTCGTCGCGGCCCCAGCTGCCCAGGATCGCGTCGATCCAGACCTCGTGCACGCCGTCGTGGTGGTAGCAGCCACGGCGCGAACCCTAGCGAGCCCGCGTGCCGCCGCGCGTACCCGAAGGCACTTGACGGTTCCGGCGCCCAGGTGCGACGGTTAGCTACATGAGTAATGAACCGAAGAACCGGGATGGATGACGGGCGGCCGATCTTCGTCCAGATCGCGGAGCTGATCGAAAACTCGATCATCGACGGGACGCTCGCGGAGGAGACCCAGGTGCCGTCGACGAACGAGCTGGCGGCGTTCCACCGGATCAACGCGGCGACTGCCGCCAAGGGGATCAACCGCCTGGTCGATGACGGGATTCTCTACAAACGCAGGGGGATCGGAATGTTCGTGGCAACGGGGGCCGTCGAGACACTCCGGGAACGCCGCCGGCGCGAGTTCTCCGACCAGTACGTGCGGCCCCTCATCGAGGAGGCACGCAAGTTGGGCATCGGCACCGAGGAGCTGAAGAAGCTCATCGAGACAGGGGAGGAACAGCGATGAGCGTCGTGGCGGCAGCCGGCCTCACGAAGCGGTTCGGTGAGGTGACCGCTCTCGACGACGTCACCTTCACGTTGACGGGCAACAAGATCTACGGCCTCCTCGGACGCAACGGCGCCGGCAAGACGACGCTGATGCAGCTGATCACCGGCCAGAACAACGGCATCAGCGGGGACCTCACGCTCTTCGGCGAGCGCCCGTACGAGAACGAGCGGGCACTGTCGCGGGTGGTCTTCATCAAGGAGAGCCAGACGTACCCCACGACCTACCAGGTCCGGCACGTCCTGAGCCTGGCCAGGCGGCTGTTCCCCAACTGGGACGAGGACTTCGCGCAGTCCCTCGTGGACGACTTCGACCTGCCGCGCAAGCGCAACGTGCGCAAGCTGTCCCGCGGCATGCTGTCCGCGCTGGGCGTGACGATCGGACTGGCCGCACGGGCGCCGCTGACCTTCTTCGACGAGCCGTACCTCGGTCCCGACGCGGTCGCCCGGCAGCTCTTCTACGACCGGCTCCTCGCCGACTACGCCGAGAATCCGCGCACTGTCGTGCTCTCCACACACCTCATCGACGAGGTGGCCGACCTGATCGAGCACGTGCTGCTGCTCGACCGCGGCAAGCTGCTGCTCGACGCGCCCAGCGACGAGTTGCGCGGCGAGGTGATGGAGGCGTCCGGCCCGGCCGGGGCGGTGGACGAGTTCGCCGCCGCACACCGGGTGCTGCACCGCGGGCAGCTCGGCGGCGCGGTCCGCGCGTCGCTGCGCGGGTCGTTCGACAACGCCGAACGGATGCGCGCCAGGAAGCTCGGCATCGACCTGGCACCGTTGTCGCTCCAGCAGGCCGTGGTGCGCCTGACGACGGAAAGGACGAACACCCGATGACCCGCATCCTCGACGTCGCCCGGATGCACACCATCGCCCGGGTCGGCCAGCTGGACTGGCCGTGGGGCATCATGGCCATCTCGCTCGGCGTCAACCTGCTGATCTTCGCCTCGGTCGACGAGGCGGCGCCGGGCAAGAACACCACAGGCGGTCTGCTCAGCCTCTACATCGTCTGCGCGATCATCGCCGCCGCCTCGATCAGCCAGGTGTTCCCGTTCGCGCTCGGCATGGGCGTCACCCGGCGCACCTTCTACCTCGCCACAGTGCTCGTCAACGTGGTGCAGGCGGTCGTCTACGGCGTCCTGCTCTACCTGCTCAACCTGATCGAGGGCGCCACCGGCGGCTTCGGGATCGAGCTCCGGTTCTTCCGGATCCCGTACATCGACGTCGACAACGGGCTGTTGCAGATCGCCGTCTACGCGGTGCCGTTCCTGTTCCTGAACTTCCTCTCCGTCTTCGTATCCGTCTGGTACGTCCGGTTCGGCATGAACGGCCTGCTCGGCGCCGGTGCGGCGCTGATCCTGGTGACCGGCCTGCTCGTCGCGTTGATCACCTGGCAGGGCTGGTTCGGCGCCATCTGGCAGTGGCTGAGCAGCCAGCACCAGATCAGCCTGCTGGTGGGATGGCCCGCCCTGGTGGCGGCGGCGGCCGCACTCGGGGGTATGGCGGCCATCCGCCGGGCCAACGCCTGACGGTTACGCACACAGCGACCGCCGGTCCGCAGGACGCGGGCCGGCGGTCGTTTGCGCATCGGTTGTCGACCTGCCCTGGTGGAGCGTCACCTCAGCGCCTGGTCTCGTACCTCGTCAGGAGCACACCGCCCGGGAACGTCCGGGTCTCCACCAGGGCCAGGTTCACCCAGTTGTCCAGGGCCGTGAAGAACGGCTTGCCGTCACCCACCAGAACCGGGTGGGTGACGAGCACGTACTCGTCGATCAGCCCGCCCCGCATGGCCGCAGCGGCGAGTGTGGCGCCGCCGATGTCCATCGGACCGCCGTCCTCGGCCTTGAGCCGGGTGATCTCGGTGACCGCGTCGCCGGTGACCAGGCGGGTGTTCCAGTCGACCGGCCTGGTCGTCGAGGAGAACACCACCTTCGGCATGTCCCGCCAGCGGCCGGCGAACTCGACCTGGGCCGGTGTGACGCCCGGCTGCTGGTCGGCGGTCGGCCAGTGGGAGCTCATCGCCTCCCACAGTCGCCGCCCGTAGAGCGCCGTGCCTGTCGCCCCCACCCGGTCGGACCACCACTGGAACAACTCGTCGCTCGGCGCACCCCAGCCGAGGTCGTCGCCGGGCGCGGCGACGTAGCCGTCCAGGCTCACGTTCATGCCGAAGGTCAGTTTGCGCATCGTGCCAGCCTCCCGTGGGTCGGTACTCGGCGTACAGACCAGCACGGCGCCGGCAAGACATCGGTCAGGCCACACCGAGGGCCGGCCCACGGGTGTTCCCGCGTCCGGGTGCGGGACCATGACCCCGTGGACGAGGAGACTGCGGGAGCGCCGTCGCGGTGCCTCGCCGGCACTGCTGTGGTGGCCGGGTAATTCCGATGACGGTCTTCGGGCGGGCAGCAAGGATGGTGCGTCGAGGGGGTGCGACCACGAAATGTCTCTTACGGACGGCAGGGACCAACAGCATCGACCCGTCGCCCTGGTGACCGGTGCCGGCCGCAGCGCCGGCATCGCTGCATCGGTGGTGGTGACGCTGGCTCGGACCGGCTGGGATGTCGGCTTCACCTACTGGACCCCGTACGACGAGCGGATGCCCTGGGGAGCCGATCCCGAGGCCATGACGCAGCTCAGCGGCCAGGCCGCCGAGCATGGGGCAAGAACTGTCGCAGTCGAGGCGAACCTCGCTGATCCTCACACCACGGCTGACATCTTCGAGGCCGTGGAGCGAGAGCTGGGCTCGGTCAGCGCGCTCGTCCTCGCCCACTGCGAGAGCGTGAAATCAGGCCTGCTCGACACCAGCATCGAGAGCTTCGACCGTCACTTCGCGGTCAACACCCGGGCGAGCTGGCTCCTGATTCGCGAGTACGCCCGACGGTTCCGAGGGTCACATGGCACGGGACGCATCGTCAGCCTCACCAGTGACGCTACCGTCGGCAACCTTCCCTACGGAGCCAGCAAAGGCGCTCTCGATCGGATCACCCTGGCCGCTGCTCAAGAACTGGCCCACCTCGGCGTGACCGCCAACGCCATCGATCCGGGTCCAACCGACACCGGCTGGATGACCGCAGAGATCAAGGATGCCGTCCTACGGGCCACGCCGCTCGGTCGCCTCGGACGCCCGCGGGATTGTGCGAACCTCGTCGCGTTCCTGTGCTCACCCGACGGAGGCTGGATCAACGGCCAACTGTTACGCAGCGACGGCGGCATCTCCTGACCTGTGACAACAGACCGAACTCAGACGTTGAAGCGGAACTCCACCACGTCGCCGTCCTGCATGACGTACTCCTTGCCCTCGATCCGGACCTTGCCGGCGGCCTTGGCCGCCGCCATCGATCCGGCCTCGACCAGGTCGTTGTAGGAGACCACCTCGGCCTTGATGAAGCCGCGCTGGAAGTCGCTGTGGATCACCCCGGCGGCCTCCGGCGCGGTCGCGCCGACCGGGACGGTCCAGGCCCGCGCCTCCTTGGGGCCGGCCGTCAGGTACGTCTGGAGCCCGAGCGTCCGGAAGCCCACCCGGACGAGCTGGTTCAGGCCGGGCTCGGACTGCCCGATCGACTCCAGCAGCTCGCGGGCCTCGTCCTCGGGCAGGTCCACCAGCTCGGACTCGATCTTGGCGTCCATGAAGATCGCCTCGGCGGGGGCGACCAGGCCGCGCAGCTCGTCGAGGAACTCGTCGTTGCCCAGCTCGGCCTCGTCGACGTTGAAGACGTAGAGGAACGGCTTGGTGGTGAGCAGATGCAGCTCACGCAGGTGTTCCAGCTCGACCTTCGCGGCGGCGGCGCCCGCGTACAGCGTCACGCCGTTGTCGAGGACCTCGACCGCCTTCTTCGCTGCCTCGACCGCGGCGGCCCGGTCCTTGCGGAGCTTGGCCTCCTTCTCCAGCCGGGGAAGCGCCTTCTCCAGCGTCTGGATGTCCGCGAGGATCAGCTCGGTGTTGATCGTCTCGATGTCGTCGGCCGGGGAGACCTTGCCGTCGACGTGCACCACGTTCGGGTCGGAGAAGGCGCGCACCACCTGGCAGATCGCCGAGGCGTCCCGGATGTTGGCGAGGAACGCGTTGCCCCGGCCCTGCCCCTTGGAGGCACCCCGGACCAGGCCGGCGATGTCGACGAACGAGACCGGCGCCGGCAGCACCTTCTGCGAGGAGAAGATCTCGGCCAGCTTGGCCAGCCGCTCGTCGGGCAGCCCGACCACGCCGACGTTCGGCTCGATGGTGGCGAACGGGTAGTTCGCGGCGAGCACGTCGTTCTTGGTCAGCGCGTTGAACAGGGTGCTCTTGCCCACGTTGGGCAGGCCGACGATGCCGATGGTGAGACTCACGACGAACCAGCTTACGCGCTTCGCCGGCCGCGCCGGGCAGGCAGGTCCGCGAAGCCTGTCACTCCGGCTCGGCGGACAGCAGGCGCGGCTCGATCCGGGTCTCCCGGGCGGTGCCGTCCTCGGCGCGGACCAGCTCGTACGCGGCCACGCCGGGACGGTCCGCCACCGCCTCGGCCAGCCGGGTGCCCCGGTAGATCAGCCCCACGCCGTCGTCGGTGCAGTGGCTCGCCGGCAGCGTGCCGTCGGCGACCAGCCGGTGCATCAGCGGGCGGCGCTGCTCCTCGCTGTCGTAGTGCACGCCGTTGCCGTACGGGAGCCAGCCCAGCCCTTCGGTGAAGGGCCGCAGCGTCGGACCGTAGCTGTCGGTGGCGCCGCCGGTGTGCCAGCAGATCGAACCGGCGGAGACCCCGCCGAGCACCACTCCGGCCTGCCAGCACTCGTGCAGGATCTCCGGCAGGCCGTGCACCCGCCAGACCGCGCAGAGGTTCGCCACGCTGCCGCCGCCGACCCAGATGACGTCCTGCGCGAGCAGGTGCGCCCGGATGTCCTCGACGTTGGGCATCGGGTAGAGCGCCAGGTGGGAGGCGCGGAACCGGGTGCCGGCGAAGGCGCCGTAGAAGACGGTGAACCCGGTCGGCTGGTCGCCGGTGGCCTGGCCGAGGTAGCAGACGCGGGGCGCGTCACCGGCCCCGGCAAGTTCGGCCATCAGGTCGAACAGGGCGCTGGGCCGCGCGTCCCAGGGGCCACGGCGACGGCTGGCGAAACCCATGCTGGTGGCGACGATCGTCGGTTCGGTGGCGGGCATGGGCGTCCTTCCGGGCGGTGACGGTGCCGATCATTGTGCCGGATCCGCGGGCCCGGCCTCGGCCGCCGCGAGCAACGCGCGCAGCAGGTCGGCCAGCCGGTCCTGGTCGGCGGGCGGAAGCGCGTCGAGGATCCGCCGCTGCACCGCGAGCCCGGCCTCGGCCGACTCCTCCACCACCCGGCGGCCGGTGTCGGTGAGCGTGACCCGCAGCGCCCGCCGGTCGGCCGGGTCCGGCGAGCGCCGCACCAGGCCCGCGCGTTCGAGGCGATCGAGCCGCCCGGTCATGCCGCCGGAGGTGAGCATCAGCGACGCGGCGAGCGCCTTCGGCGCCAGCGTGTACGGCGAGCCGGAGCGCCGCAGCGCGGCCAGCACGTCGAACTCGCCCCGGCCGATGCCCCAGCCCGCGTACACCTTCTCCTGGCCGTCGCCGACCAGCCGGGCCAGCCGGTAGATGCGGCCGAACACGGCCATCGGCTCGGGCCGCATACCTGGTCGTTCCCGCCGCCACTGCTCGACGATCGCGTCCACCTCGTCGCCTGTCACGGCTGCCGATTGTGCCGCACGTCCCACTTCCCCTTTTCGCTCGGGCCTGATTATCTTAGCGCTAAGATACTTAGAGCCGAGAGAGGCCGACATGAACCGCCGCTGGACCGACGTCGCGCTCACCGCCGCCGCCCCGATCACCTGGGGGACCACCTACCTGGTCACCGCCGAACTCCTTCCCCCGGACCGGCCGCTCTGGGCCGGGGCGATCCGCGCCCTCCCGGCCGGTCTGCTGCTGCTCGCCCTGACCCGCCGACGACCACACGGTCTCTGGCGGGGGCGAGCCGCAGTGCTCGGCGCGCTGAACATCGGGGTGTTCTTCCCGCTGCTGTTCCTCGCCGCGTACCGGCTGCCCGGCGGCACCGCCGCCGTCCTCGGCGCCGCGCAGCCACTGCTGGTGGCGGTGCTGACAGTCGCGCTGCTCCGTGACCGCCCCACCCGGCCGGCGCTGGTCGCCGCCGCGGTCGCCCCGCTCGGCGTCGCCCTCGTGGTGCTGCGCCCAGGTGCCGGCCTCGACCCGCTCGGCGTCACCGCCGGACTGGCCGGCGCCGTGGCGATGGCCGCCGGACTTGTGCTCACCCGCCGCTGGGGCCGGCCGCCCGGAACGGGCGTCCTCGCCGCGACGAGCTGGCAGCTCGTCGCCGGTGGCCTGATGATCGTGCCGGTCGCCGCCGCCGTCGAGGGCGCGCCGCCCGTGCCCGACGGGCCGGCCCTTCTCGGGTACGCGTGGCTCGGGCTGGCCGGCACCGCGCTGGCGTACGTGCTGTGGTTCCGGGGCGCGGCGCGACTGCCGGTGTCCCGCGTGTCGGTGCTCGGCGCGCTGAGCCCGCTCACCGCGGCGGCGCTCGGCTGGGTGGTGCTCGGTGAGGCGCTGGACCCGGTCCAGCTCACCGGTTTCACGGTGGCCGTGGCGGCGATGGTGCTCGCGCAGATGCCGGGTCGATCGCCGCGCCCGCAGCCGGGCGGCGGCGCGGACAGCCCGACAACGACGCCGGCCGACCTTCGGGCAGGCGGCGGGACGGCGGCCCGGTGGCGGCGCGGTCAGCCGGCCCGCAGCCGACGCCAGTCGTCCGGCCACGCCTCGGCGGTGACGCCCTCGGGCAGCACACCGGCCGGTAGCTGCGCCGCGGCCGCGAGCGGCAGCGTGAACCGGTGCGCGGCGGCGGGGCCGGCCGCGTACGACCGGTCGAGCAGCCACCGCACCTCGTCGGCGGTCCAGCCCAGGCCGGAGCGGGCGGCGATCTCGCGGACCAGCCGCAGGCCGACCCGGGTGTCGTCGTCGTAGAAGCGCATGCACCAGTGGTGCGCCCACATGCCGAGCGCGCGCAGCCCGTCCGGGTCGAGGGAGCCGGCCAGCCGCCCGCAGGCGGTGTCCGCGAAGGGGCGACCGGGGTCACCGGCCCGGTCGCGCTCGATCGCGCCGTACGCGGCCGGCGCCACCACCCGCATCCGCTCGTAGAAGCCCTCCACCACCGCGGCGTCCAACGGTGCTCGCCCCGATCGCATCAGCGGACACCCCGCCCGGCCACGCTCGCCATGCCCCGCACCTCTTCTTGAGTTGGTGGCGGGACGCTACCGACCACTTACGACACTTTCTCGGGTCCGCCGGTCATGATCCACGCCACCTCGCCGATGTGGCGGTGTCCCGGGGCTCGGGATACCGCCACTTCCCCGAGCGGGCGCGACTGCCGCACGTCATGTCTGAATCCCGCCAGCCGAGCGTCGGAGCTGCGAGGCAGGATCGTGGCATGGAACTGGACTTCGAGCGGTGCTACCGAGCCGTCGACAGCCGCGACCCGCGGTTCGACGGCTGGTTCTACACCGGCGTGACGTCGACCGGGATCTACTGCCGGCCGTCCTGTCCGGCGATGACGCCGAAGCGGCAGAACGTCCGGTTCTTCCCGTCCGCCGCCGCCGCGCAGGGGGCCGGGCTGCGGGCGTGCCGCCGGTGCCGGCCGGACGCGGCACCGGGCTCGCCCCAGTGGGACGTCCGGGCCGACCTGGTCGGTCGCGCCATGCGGCTGATCGCCGACGGCGTGGTGGACCGGGACGGGGTGCCCGGGCTGGCCACCCGGCTGGGCTACACCGAGCGGCACCTGCACCGGATGCTCCGGGCCGAGCTGGGCGCCGGCCCGCTGGCGCTGGCCCGGGCCCAGCGCGCGCAGACCGCCCGGATCCTGATCGAGACCACCGGCCTCGGCCTGGCCGAGGTGGCCTTCGCCGCCGGGTTCGGCAGCGTCCGGCAGTTCAACGACACGGTCCGCGAGGTCTACGGCGGCACGCCGTCCGAGCTGCGGGCCGGCCGACGTGGCCCGGCGGCGACCACCGGGGCGGGCACGCTCTCGCTAAGGCTGGCGTACCGGCCCCCGCTGCACGCGGGCGCGCTGCTGGACTTCCTCGCGCTGCGCGCGCTACCCGGCGTCGAGGTGGTCCGCGACGGCACCTACCACCGAGGGCTGCGGCTGCCGCACGGTCCCGCCACGGTGGCGCTGGCCCCTGCCGACGGCCACATCGACGCGACGCTGCGGCTGGCCGACATGCGTGACCTGGCCCCCGCGGTGGCCCGCTGCCGCCGCCTGCTCGACCTGGACGCCGACCCGGTAGCGGTGGACGCCACACTGGCCGCCGACCCGGCGCTGGCCCCGGCCGTCGCGGCCGAGCCCGGCGTCCGGCTGCCGCACGCGGTCGACGGTTTCGAGCTGGCCGTCCGCGCCGTCGCCACCCAGCAGGTCTCGCTGGCCTCGGCGCGGACCACGCTCACCCGCCTGCTCTCCGCCACCCGGGCAGCGAGCGGGGCGGCTGCCGACGACCCGGCGGACGGCCTGGTGGCGTTCCCCGGTCCGGCGGAGGTGCTCGCGGCGCCGGACACGGCGTTCCGGATGCCGGCGGCCCGCCGGGAGACGCTCCGTGCGCTGGCCCGCGCGGTCGCCGACGGCGAACTCGACCTGGAACCCGGAGGCGACCGGGAGGAGGCGGTCCGGCTCCTGGCCGCGGTGCCCGGTATCGGCCCGTGGACCACCGGCTACCTGGCCATGCGCGCACTCGGCGACCCGGATGTCGCGCTCACCACCGACCTGGGCGTACGCCGTGGCGCAGCGGCGCTCGGCCTGTCCGACGACCCGAAGACCCTGTCCGCGTACGCCGACCGCTGGCGCCCCTGGCGGTCGTACGCGACCATCCGACTCTGGAGAGCAGCATGAGCACTGTGGACAGCACCGTCATCGACACCCCCGCCGGCCCGTTGAGCGTGCTCGCCGGCCCGACCGGGGCGGTACGCGCGGCGGGCTTCACCGCCGACCCGGCGGACCTGCTGCCGTTGATCCACCCGAGCCTGCGCGGCGAGCTGCGAGAACGGGCCGACCTCGGTCCGGTGACCGCCGCCGTGCGGGCCTACCTGGACGGTGAACTCACCGCGATCGACGCGGTAGCGGTGGAGCAGCACACCGGCGGCGCATTCCTGACGCACGCCTGGCAGGTGCTGCGCGACGTGAAGCCCGGCGACCCCGTCACCTACACCGGCTTCGCCGCGCTGGCCGGGCGACCGGCGGCGATCCGGGCCGCCGCGGCGGCCTGCGCACGCAACGCCGCCGCGCTGTTCGTGCCCTGCCACCGGGTGCTGCGCACCGACGGCTCGCTCGGCGGATACCGCTGGGGCCTGGACGTGAAGAAGTGGCTTCTCGGGCATGAGGGACGGGTGACGGCTAGCTGACAGCCGGACTGTCACCCCCGGCGGCTACCGTCGGGTAGTGCCCGCGTCCAGCGACGGCAACCCCGCGGCGCATTCCGGCGCCCGGTCCCAGCCGCTGCGCAACCTCTGGCGGCTGCGGCCCTACCTGCGCCCGTACGCGACGGAGTTCGCCTGGCTGCTGGTCGCGGCGCTTGCCGCCACCGCGGCGAGCCTGGCCGTTCCGCTCGTGGTGCAGCGGGTGGTCGACGGGCCGGTGGCCCGGCACGACGAGGCGGGGCTGCTCCGGCTCGGCGCCCTCGCGCTGCTGCTCGGCGTGGCCGAGGCGGTCCTCATCTTCATCCGCCGCTGGACGCAGTCGTCGTCCTCGGTGGGCATGGAGGCCGCCATCCGCGCCGACATCTACGCCCACCTGCAACGGCTTCCGGCCGGCTTCCACGACCGCTGGCAGTCCGGCCAGTTGTTGTCCCGGATCACCAGCGACCTCTCGGTGATCCGGCGGTTCCTCTCCTTCGGGCTGCTGTTCCTGGTCCTCAACCTGGTCACCTACGCGGCGGTGGTGGCGCTGCTGATCCGGCTGCACCAGTGGCTGGGGCTGCTGGTCGCGGCGAGCGCCGTACCGCTGTTCCTGATCAGCCGCCGCTTCGCGCGCCACTACCACGCGGCGTCGCGGCGGATGCAGGACCAGCAGGGCGACGTCGCCACGCTGGTCGAGGAGACCGCGCTGGGGTTGCGCACCATGCGGGCGTACGGGCGTGGGCCGGAACTGGCTGCCCGGTTCGCCGTCGGCGCGCGCCGGCTGCACGACACCGGGATCGGCAAGGCCCGGCTGCTGGCCCGTACCTCCGCGTTGTTCGACCTGGTGCCCAACCTGACCCTCGGCGCGGTCCTGGTGGCAGGCGCCGCGGCGGTCGCCGACGGCGTGCTGTCCATCGGGGAGCTGGTCGCGTTCGTCAGTCTCCAGCTCATGCTGATCTGGCCGGTGCAGTCGCTGGGCTGGATCATCGCCAACGGCCAGGAGGCCGCGACCGCCGCCGACCGGATCCAGGAGGTCCTGGACACGCCGCCGACCATCGTGGACGCACCGCACGCCCGGCCGCTCGACCGGGGCGAGGTGCGCGGCCGGCTCCGCTTCGAGGGGGTCGGCTTCCGCTACCCCGGCACGTCCGCGCCGGTGCTGCGCGATCTGGACCTGACAGTGGAGCCGGGCGAGACGATGGCGCTCGTCGGCGCCACCGGCTGCGGCAAGAGCACGCTGCTGTCGCTCGTCCCCCGGCTGCACGAGATCACCCGCGGCCGGATCACGCTCGACGGGTACGACGTGCGTGACCTGCGGCTGGAGTCGTTGCGGCGGCTGGTCGCCGTCGCGTTCGAGGAGCCGACGCTGTTCTCCATGTCGGTCTGGGAGAACCTCACACTGGGCCGCCCGGACGCGAGCGAGGACGAGGTCCGGGCCGCGCTGACGCTGGCCCAGGCGGAGTTCGCGTACGAGCTGCCCTGGGGGCTTTCGACCCGGGTCGGTGAGCAGGGGCTGTCGCTGTCCGGCGGGCAGCGGCAGCGTCTCGCGCTGGCGCGTGCGGTGCTCGGCCGGCCCGCGGTGCTGGTGCTCGACGACCCGCTCTCCGCACTCGATGTGCACACCGAGGCGCTCGTCGAGGCGGCCCTGCGCCGCGTGCTGCGGGACACCGCCACCACGACCCTGCTGGTGGCGCACCGCCCCTCGACCGTGGCACTGGCGGACCGGGTGGCGTTGCTCGACGACGGCCGGATCGTCGCCGTCGGCACCCACTCGGAGCTGCTGGCCCGCGTACCCGACTACCGGGCGGTGCTGTCCGCCGAGCCGGAGCGCCGGAGCGACGGCGTCGGCCTGGTGCGCTCGTGACCGGCCGCGCGCCGCGGGTGCCCCGGCCCCGCGACGCGCCGAACGGTAACGGGACGACCGGCGCGCGCCACGACGACGGTGAAGACCTGTCCCGCTGGCGAGGGCGGGCCACCGATCCGGACGCCGACCGCAGCCGGGCCGAGGACTCGTCCCCGGAGGCGGTGACCCGGCTGCGTGCCCGCAGCCGGCTGCTGCTGCGCCGGCTGCTGCGCCCGCACCGGCGGGCCCTCGGGCTGGCGGTGGCGTTGCTGCTGGCCCAGAACGCCGCCGCGATGTCCGGGCCGTACCTGGTCATGCTCGGCATCGACAGGGGTATCGAGCCGCTGCGGGCCGGCGATCCCGGCCCGCTGATCGCTGTCGCCGCCGCGTTCGTGGTCGCGACCGCTGTCGAGTACGCGGCCCGGCGCGCGTTCCTCACCCTCGCCGCCCGGATCGGCCAGGCCGTCCTGCTGGACCTGCGCCGCCGGGTGTACGGGCACTTCCTCCGCCTCGACGTCGGGTTCCACGAGCGCTACACGTCCGGGCGGATGGTGTCCCGGCTGACCAGCGACCTGGAGTCGATCGCCGAGCTGGTCGACGGCGGCATCGACAAGCTGGTGATGGCCGGGCTCTCAGTGCTGTCGGTGGCGGGCATCCTGCTCTGGCTGGACCTGCCACTGGCGGCGGTGACGCTGCTCGCCTTCCCGTTCCTGTTCGTGCTGTCGCGCTGGTTCGCCCGCGCCTCGGCCGGGGCGTACCGGCGCACCCGGGAGGCGGTGGCGCTGGTCATCGTGCACTTCGTCGAGTCGCTGCGCGGCATCCGGGCCGTCCAGGCGTACCGGCGGGAGGACCGCAACGACCGCATCTTCGCCACTGTGAACGACGACTACCGGCGCTCCAGCCTGCGCGCGTTCCGGCTGATCGCGATCTACTCACCGGGCATCCGGTTGATCGGCAACCTGACCGCTGCGGTGGTGCTCGGGTACGGCGGCTGGCGGGTGCTGGGCGGCGGCGTGGAGGTGGGCGTGCTCGCCGCGTTCCTGCTCTACCTGCGCCGGTTCTTCGAGCCGATGGAGGAGCTGAGCCAGTTCTACAACTCGCTCCAGTCGGCGACCGCCGCGCTGGAGAAGCTGGCCGGCGTGCTGGACGAGCGCCCGGCGGTGGCCGAACCGGCGCGGCCGGTGCCGCTGTCGGCCGGACCGCCGCGCGGGGCCGTCACCTTCCGCGCCGTCGACTTCGGCTACCGCCGCCGGGCGCCGATCCTGTCCGGCCTGGACCTGACCGTGCCGCCCGGGCAGACAGTGGCGTTGATCGGGCCGACCGGCGCCGGAAAGTCCACTGTCGCGAAGCTGGTGGCCCGCTTCCACGACCCGGACGCGGGCGTGATCCGGCTGGACGGGGTGGACCTGCGCGACCTCGCAGACGCCGAGCTGCGCCGGGCGGTGGTGCTGGTGACCCAGGAGACGCACCTGTTCAGCGGTTCCGTGGCCGACAACATCAGGTTCGGCCGCCCCGACGCCGACGATGAGGCGGTGGTCGCGGCCGCGCGGGCGATCGGCGCGCACGACTTCATCGCCGCGCTGCCCGACGGGTACGCCACCGACGTGCACCGGCGCGGCGGTCGGCTCTCCGCCGGGCAGCGGCAGCTCGTCGCGTTCGCCCGGGCGTTCCTCGCCGATCCCCGGGTGCTGATCCTCGACGAGGCGACCTCGTCGCTCGACGTGCCGACCGAGCGGCTGGTGCAGCGGGCCCTGCACAGCGTGCTGCGCGACCGTACCGCCCTGGTGATCGCCCACCGGCTCTCCACGGTGGAGACAGCGGACCGGGTGCTGGTGCTCGACGACGGCCGGATCGTGGAGGACGGCCCGCCGGCCGAGCTGATCGCCGCCGACGGCCGCTACGCCGCCCTGCACCGCCAGTGGCGCGACTCCCTCCTCTAGCCCTCGCCCAGGTCCCCGTCGATCTTGCACTTGCGGCCCGCGAGATGCCCGATCAGTGGCTTGTGCCGGGGCGGCAAGTGCAAGATCGACGAGGACGCGCGGGGTGGGGAAAGTCGTGGAGTGCGGCAGGGTGGCTGCCTACCATCGGCTGATGACCGACACGACGATCAGCCCTCGCGGCGGCGTCCCCGAGCGTCCGAGCCTGGACGGCCTCGAGGAGACCTGGGCCCGCCGCTGGCAGGAGGACGGCACGTACGCGTTCGACCGCACGAAGGAGCGGTCGGACGTATACGCGATCGACACTCCCCCGCCGACCGTGTCGGGCGAGCTGCACATGGGTCACGTCTTCTCGTACACCCACACCGACACGGTGGCCCGGTTCCAGCGGATGCGCGGGCGCACCGTCTTCTACCCGATGGGCTGGGACGACAACGGGCTGCCCACCGAACGCCGGGTGCAGAACGTGTACGGCGTGCGTCCCGACCCGTCGTTGCCGTACGACAAGGACTGGCGCCCGCCGGCCGCACCGGTGGACGACGCTGCCCGGAAGAATCCGACCGCGATCTCCCGGCGCAACTTCATCGAGCTGTGCGAGCTGCTCACTGTGGAGGACGAGAAGGCGTTCGAGGCGCTGTGGCGGCGGCTCGGGCTGTCGGTGGACTGGTCGCTGACGTACACCACGATCGGGTCGGCGGCCCGCGCGGCGAGCCAGCGGGCGTTCCTGCGCAACCTGGCGCGGGGCGAGGCGTACCAGGCCGAGGCGCCGACGCTGTGGGACGTCGGGTACGGCACCGCCGTCGCGCAGGCGGAACTGGAGGACCGGGAGCGGCCCGGCGCGTACCACCGGCTGCGGTTCACCGGGCCGGACGGCCGCGAGGTGCTGATCGACACCACCCGGCCGGAGCTGCTGCCGGCGTGCGTGGCGCTCGTCTGCCACCCCGACGACGAGCGGTACGCGGACCTGGTCGGCGCGGCTGCGCGTACCCCTGTGTTCGGGGTCGAGGTGCCGGTGCGCGCGCACCCGCTGGCGGACCCGGCCAAGGGCACGGGCATCGCGATGGTCTGCACGTTCGGTGACCTGACCGACGTGACCTGGTGGCGGGAACTGCGGCTGGACACCCGCGTGGTGATCGGCCGGGACGGACGCCTGCTGCCGGAGCCGCCGGCCGGCGTGCCGGCGGAGCCCTACGCGGCACTGGCCGGGCAGACCGTGAACGGCGCCCGGCGGACGCTCGTGGAGCTGCTCGCCGACGCGGGCGACCTGGTCGGCGAGCCGCGGCCGATCACCCACCCGGTGAAGTTCTACGAGCGCGGCGACCGGCCGCTGGAGATCGTCTCGACCCGGCAGTGGTATCTGCGCAACGGCGGCCGGGACGCCGGCCTGCGCGAGGAGCTGCTGGCCCGGGGGCGGGAACTGCGCTGGGTGCCGGAGCACATGCGGCACCGCTACGAGCACTGGGTGGGCGGTCTCACCGGTGACTGGCTGGTCAGCCGGCAGCGGTTCTTCGGCGTGCCGGTGCCGGTGTGGTACCGGCTCGACGACGCTGGCGAGCCGGACTGGTCCCACCCTCTCACACCGGACGAGGCGATGCTCCCGATCGATCCGACGAGCGAGCCGCCGCCCGGATACGAGGAGACGCAGCGCGGCGAGCCGGGCGGTTTCACAGGCGACCCGGACGTGCTGGACACCTGGGCCACCTCGTCGCTGACCCCGCAGATCGTCGGCGGCTGGGAGACCGACCCGGACCTGTTCGCCCGGGTCTTCCCGATGGACCTGCGCCCGCAGGGGCACGACATCATCCGGACCTGGCTGTTCGCCACTGTGGCCCGGTCCCACCTGGAACACGGCGCGCTGCCGTGGCACACAGCGGTGCTCTCCGGCTGGATCCTCGACCCGGACCGCAAGAAGATGTCGAAGTCCAAGGGCAACGTGGTCACGCCGATGGCGCTGCTGGAGCGCAACGGGTCCGACGCGGTCCGCTACTGGGCCGCCAACGGCAAGCCGGGCATGGACCTCGCCTTCGACCCGGCCCAGGTCAAGGTGGGGCGCCGCCTGGCCACCAAGCTGCTCAACGCGTCGCGGTTCGCGCTCGGGCTGGGCGCCGCCGACGCGCTGCGGGCCGCGGCGACCCAACCGCTGGACACCGCGATGCTCGCCGAACTGTCCGGCGTGGTCGCGACCGCGACCACCGCCTTCGACGGGTACGACCACACGGCCGCCCTGATGGCCACCGAGGCGTTCTTCTGGCGGTTCTGCGACGACTACATCGAGCTGGTGAAGGAGCGCGCCTACGGCACCGGGCCGGCCGCCGACTCGGCCCGGGCGGCGCTGGCGACCGCGCTGTCGGTGCAGTTGCGCCTGTTCGCGCCGGTGCTGCCGTTCGTAACCGAGGAGGTCTGGTCGTGGTGGCGGTACGGGTCGGTGCACCGCTCACCGTGGCCGACCACGTACGAGGTGGGCCGCGCCATGGAGGCGCCTGGTGACCCGGAGCTGCTGCGGCTGGCCGCTGACGCGCTGGGCCAGGTGCGCCGCGCCAAGTCGGAACGGAAGCTGTCGATGAAGGCGGACGTGCCGCTGGCCGAGGCGCTCGGACCGGCGGCGGTGCTCGACCGGCTCGGGACCGTCGCCGACGACCTGCGGGCCGCGGGCCGGATCGCGAAGCTGGACCTGCTGCCGGACCGCACCACGGAACTGGTCATCGCCTGCGCGTTCTGAACCGCCGCACGGCGGCCGGATGTAAGGAAGGGCCCCTTCTTAACGCCTGGCGTTGTAGAAGGGGCCCTTCTTAACACCCCGGAGGGCCGACCGGGCCGGCCCCTCGGCGGTGCATGCCTCACTCGGCCGCGCAGGCCGCCTTGAGCTTGTCCCGGGCGGTGGTCAGATCCGCCTTGCTCGGCGCCTTGCCCGGCGCCTTGGCCCAGGTGTCGGCGAGGTCGGTCATGGCGGTGGCGACCCCCTTCACCGCGGCGTTCACCTCGTCGCTGCTGGTGAAGGCGTGCGTGTAGAGCGCGGCCGCGCCCGCCGAGTACTGGGCGCTGACCGCCGAGTGGCCGGCCGGCGGGCCGATCTTCTCCGCCTCGGCCACCTCCTTCAGGGCGGCCGTGATGTCCTTCTCCGCCGTCGCGCAGGTCTTCCGGGTGGCCTCGTCGAGGCCCGCCGGCGCCGGGGTCACCGGCGGCACGGAGGTGGCGGCGGGGGCGGAGGGCGCCGCCGGCCCGGCCGAGGGCTTGTCGTCATCGCAGCCGGACATGACGATCATCGCGACCGCGGCCGGAGCCAGCAGGGCGAGGCGAGCTGAACGCAAGGTGTTCTCCCCGTGTCGGTGTGCGTAGCCGCCGCAAACTAACAGACCGGACACGGCAGGGCAGAACCCGTTTTCCGGCGCTCGTGCCGGAAAACGGGTTCCGCCCCGGGGTTCAGCTCGTCTCGCCGGCCACGCTGAACGAGCGCAGGCGGTCGATCGCCAGCACTGTGAACCCGACCGCCACCAGGGCGGTGAGCACCGCCGCGACCGGCACCGAGACGGTGGTGCCGAGCAGCGGCGTCGGCGCCATCCGGTCGGCCAGGGCGATCACCCACTGCTGAATCGACAGCACCCGGGTGCCGCCGACGAACCGGCCCAGCAGCCCCTCCCAGATCAGCACGTAGACCAGGCCGAGCAGCACCGGCCGCCGGGTCACCAGGCTCAGCGCGAGGAACAGCGCCGAGTACGCCAGCGCGCCCGCCGCCGAGGCGGCGACCAGTGCGAGTCCGAGGCGTACCGAATCGGCGAGCACGCCCGCGACGTAGATCGGGACGCCGACGGTGACCGCTGCGACGCCGGCCGCGACCGCCAGCTTCGGCAGCACGATCTGCCAGCGCGGCAGCGGCTTGGTGAGGATGTGCACGACGGTGCCGTCGTCGATCTCCGCGCCGAGCACGCCGGTGCCCACGATCAGCGCCACCACCGGCAGCACCACCGCGAGGCCGAGGCCGACGAGCACCGGCGGTCCCCACTGGCCCGGGTCGACGCCGAGCGACCGGCAGAGCACCGCCAGGCCGATCAGGACCAGCGGCAACGGCAGCAGCATGAGGAACCGGCTCCGGCCGAACAGGCCGCGCGCGGTGATCCAGGTGACTGTCGACATCATGCCTCCACCAGATACGAGAAGACGCTCTCCAGCGACTCGTCCTCCGGCAGGAGCTGCCGGACCCGGATGCCGTGCCGGAGCGCGATCCGGGGCAGTGCCCGGGTGAACGCGCCGTAGTCGCCGGCCTTGACCGTCAGGCCGGTACGGTCCAGCTCGACGCCGGAGACCGACGCCTCGGCCATCAGCGCCACCGCCAGCGCCCGGTCGTCGGTGGAACGCACCCCGAACACGTGCGGCCGGTTGGTCATCAGGCGGCGGATGGTCCGGTAGTCGCCGGAGGCGGCGAGCCGGCCGGCCACCATCACCTGGACCGTGCCGGAGACCTGCTCGACCTCCTCCAGGATGTGCGAGCTGAACAGGATGGTCCGCCCCGCGTCGCCGAGCCGGTGCAGCAGCGCCATCATGTGCAGCCGCTGGCGCGGGTCCATCCCGTTGAACGGCTCGTCGAGCAGCAGCACCTGCGGGTCGTGCACGAGCGCGGCGGCGACCCGGGTGCGCTGCCGCATGCCCTTGGAGTAGGTGCCGATCCGGCGGGTCTGCGCGTCCTCCATCTCGACCAGCTCGATCGCCCGCCGGGTGGCGGCCTCCGGGTCGGGCAGCCGGTGCAGCTTGGCGCTGGCGAGCACGAACTCGTACGCGCTGAGGAACGTGTGCACCGCCTCGCGCTCGCTGACCAGGCCGAGCCGCCGGTAGACGGCGGGGTTGCGCCAGGTCGGCTCCCCGTCCAGCGTCACGGTGCCGCGCGACGGGGACAGGAAGCCCGCCATCATGTGCAGCAGCGTGGTCTTCCCGGCGCCGTTGGGGCCGAGCAGGCCGGTCACGCCGGGGCCGAGCCGCATGGTGACGTCGTTGACCGCCACCACGTTGCCGTACCAGCGGGAGACGCCCGCCAGGTCGAGCGTGCTCGTCGCGGCGGCGGGCGCGCCGGCCGTCGACTGGGTGCTGATCGCCGTCATCGGGCGGCCACCTTCCGGTATCGCAGGAGCAGCAGGCTGACGCAGGCGGCGACCAGCAGCACGGCGGCCACGGCGTAGACCGGCCCGAAGTCGCCGATCGGCATGCCGCCCCGTCCCTGGGTCAGCCGGTCGCCGAGCGCCCAGTTGCCCACGCCGCCGACGAGCGTCGGCGGAGAAGCCACGAAGGCCAGCTCGTTGATCGTCCGCGAGGGCAGGATGGACAGCACGCCCACGACCGGCGTGGTCATCAGGAAGACCGCCACGATGCCGCCGGCGGCGAACGCGCGCTTGCCGGTGAGCGAGGCGACGAGCAGGGCGATCGAGGCGAACACCACCGCCCACAGCCCGGCGTAGAGCAGCCCGGGCAGCAGGTCGAGCAGCTCGTCCCACACCCCGCGTACGCCCCGGTTCGTGGTGAACGCGGCACCGAGGAACATCACCAGCTGCGGGCCGCCGAGCAGCAGCCACAGCGCGGTCACCAGCGCCAGCAGCTTGGACAGGGCGTAGTCGCCGCGCGGCAGCGGCCGGGAGAAGTACAGCGGCAGCACGCCGCTGCGCAGGTCGCGGGAGACCAGCTCGGGCGCGGCCACCGCGGCGAAGAAGATGACCAGCCAGCTCATCGCGTCGGCGAACTGGGCGTACGTCATCACCACCTCGCCGATCTGGCTGCGTACCGCGGTGACGCCGGCGGCCACCACTGTGACCACGGAGACGACCAGCCACGGAAAGATCTTGGCCTTGGCGCTGCGGCCCAGCCCGAAGACGGTACGCACGCCGTGCAGGTAGAGCGCGCCGAAGACCTGCCGGCGGCCGAGCCGCGGACCGGTGTAGCGCTGGTAGCCGATGTCGTGGATGACCCCGGTCGCGTCAGACATGGCTGGGCTCCCTCGCGGCGAAGAGTTCGGCCACCCGGTGCCGCCGCTGGTCCAGCCGGTGCAGCGGCAGGTCCAGCTCGGCGACCGCGCCGAGGATCTGGTCGTAGGTGGCGTCGTCGGCGAGCGGGACGAGCAGCAGCCGCCCGTCGCGGGTCACCGGCAGGTCGAGCGCGGTGAGCCGGGCGGCCAGTTCCTCCGTGCCCTCGCTCACCTCGACCGCGAGCACGTCGGTGGCGGTGGTCATGGCGGACACCCGGTCCGCGCGCAGCAGCCGGCCGCCGTCGATGGCGACGAGCGTGTCGCAGATCCGCTCCACCTCGCCGAGCAGGTGCGAGCAGACCACCACCGAGATGCCGAACTCGGTGCCGATCCGGTGGATCAGCGCGAGCATGGCGTCCCGGCCGGCCGGGTCGAGGCCGTTGGTCGGCTCGTCGAGCAGCAGCAGGTCGGGATCGTGCACGAGCGCCTGGGCGAGCTTGACCCGCTGCTTCATGCCGGTGGAGTAGCCACCGACGGCCCGGTGCCGCTCCTCGTGCAGACCGACGTGGCGCAGCGCCTCGGAGGCCCGCTCGCGGGCGACGGTGCGCGGCAGCCCGCTGATCCGGCCCAGGTGGGTGACCAGCTCGGCGGCGGACAGGTCGGGCGGGAGGGCGTCGTGCTCGGGCATGTAGCCGACCCGGGCGCGGACCGCGGCGGGGTCGGTGGTGGGGTCGAGGCCGAGCACCTGCACCCGGCCGCTGGTCGGCGGGAGCAGACCCAGCAGGATCTTGATCAGAGTGGACTTGCCGGCGCCGTTCGCGCCCACCAGCCCGATGATCCCCGGCTCGACCGACACGGTGAGGTCGGCCAACGCGGTGACCCGGCCTCCGTACGTCTTGGTCAGCGACTCGGTCGCGAGCAGTGTCACGCCGTTCAGCGTAGAACTCCGGTGCCTCGCCGGAGCCTCTCCTGACCCCTGCGATCCCCTGATCCTCGGCCTCCGCGGCCCTTAGGTGGCGGGAACGGCGGCGCGCCTCGGGTGGAGGACTCACGCCGGCTCCGGTCCCGTCTCCGCCGAGCGGTCCGGCGGATACGGGACCGCGCGCTCGGCCGGTCGGCGCGCGCAGGCAGCCGTTCGCACGATCGACCGGCCGCGGCCCGCCGGTAAGGATTCGGTGACCCCGACTCGTCCTCGGCACGGTCGCCGGAACAGGCGATCACCGGGAGGCCGGGTGGCGCTCTCGACCGATCGCCGGTGGGCTGCGAAACTGTGTGCCGGCCGGTGAGTTGGGGGTTCGATGAGCAACGGGTGGCTGCTGCCCGAGGACGTTCTGCGGGATGCGCCGTCGTACGCGCCCAGACCCGCTGAGCTGGCCGATCTCCAGTTGTTGCTGAGCGGTGCGTACGCCCCGCTCACCGGTTTCATGAGCCGGGCCGACCTGGCCTCGCTGAACCGGCGCGGCCGGCTGGCCGACGGCACGCCGTGGCCGGTGCCGGTGACACTCCAGGTGCCGGCGGCGCTCGCCGACGGGCTGGACCCGGCCGACCCGGCCCGCCGGGCGGTGGTGCTCACCGACGGCGAGGGCGCACCGGTGGCGGCGATGGACGTGACCGACGTCTGGCCGGGCCGCGAGGGCATGGTGGGTGTCGGCGGCACGGTGCGCCGCCTGGGCGACGGCGGCCACGGGCCGTTCCAGCGGCTGCGGCGCGGCCCCGACGAGGTACGCGGGCTGCTGCCGCCGGGCCGGGTGCTCGGCGTGTTCGCCGACCGTCCCCTGCACCGGCCGCAGCTGGCGCAGATCGCGCACGCGGCCCGTACGCTCGGCGCGCACCTGCTGGTGATGATCCCGGTGGGCGAGGAGTCGATCGGCGGCCTGCCGGCCGAGTCGCTGGTGCGCAGCGTGTTCGCCGCCCGCGACCGGATGCCCCCGGCGACGCTGGTGGCGGTGCCGCTGGCCCGGCGGCGCGACGAGATCAGCGACGCGCTGCTGCGGGCCCGGGTCGCCGCCGCGTACGGCGTCACCCACCTGCTCTCCACCGAGGGCATGCTCTCCGGCGCCGGTCTGCGCGTGCTGGTCCCCCGCGAGCTGGCCTACGACAACCGGGACGGGCAGTGGCGCTGGCGCGAGGACATCCCGCCGCGCAACCGGCGGCTGGCGCTGAGCGCGCGCGAGATCGACGACCTGCTGGACCGGGGCTTCCCGCTGCCCGAGTGGCACACCCCGCCGGCGGTGGCGAAGGAACTGGCCCGGGCACGCCCGCCGCGGCGGCACCGAGGGCTGGTGATCTTCCTGACCGGCCTGTCCGGCTCGGGCAAGTCGACGATCGCCCGAGGGCTGGCCGACGTGCTCCGCGAGCAGGGCGACCGCACCATCACGCTGCTCGACGGCGACGTGGTGCGGCGGGAACTCTCCGCCGGGCTGGGGTTCAGCAAGGCCGACCGGGATCTCAACGTGCGCCGGATCGGCTGGGTGGCCGCCGAGATCGCCCGGCACCGGGGCGTCGGCATCTGCTGCCCGATCGCGCCGTACGCGGCGGCCCGCGCCACCGCCCGGGAGATGGCCGAGACGGCCGGTGCGGGGTTCCTGCTGGTCCACGTGGCGACGCCGCTGGCGGTGTGTGAGCAGCGCGACCGCAAGGGCCTGTACGCCCGCGCCCGAGCCGGCCTGATCACCGGGATGACCGGCATCGACGACCCGTACGAGGCGCCCACCGACGCCGACCTGGTGGTGGACACCTCGGATCTGAGCGTCGAGGAGGCTATCGGGAAGGTGATGGAGCACCTGACCGAGACTGGCTGGGTGGAGCCCCGCCTCCAGCCCGCGTGACCGCCTGACCGCCGGCCGAGTCCCGGCACTCCAGCACCCTCGACCGCCGTCGTCCGGCTTCCGGACGGCGGCGGTCTCGCATCACCCCTCGTTGCGCGGTAGTGTTCGTCTTTGTTGGAACACGTTCGACCGCGTGGAGCGCCCGCGTGGGTCGGTGAGGCGCGGAGGTGAGCCGGGGATGCTGGCGCGGCAGCGGCAGACGGCCATCCTGGAACGACTGCGCCGCGCCGGCGGCGTCCGGGTCACCGAGCTGGCGGCCGAGTTCGGCGTCTCCGACATGACCATCCGGCGCGACCTGGACACGCTGCACGAGCAGGGCCTGCTCGCCAAGGTGCACGGGGGCGCGACGCCGGCCGGTCCCGGCTCGACCGACGAGCCCGGCTTCCACGCCAAGTCCGTCCGCCAGTCGGCGGAGAAGGCCGCCATCGCCGAGCATGCCGCAGGGCTGGTCCGGCCCGGCGCCGCGATCGCGCTCTCCGCCGGCACCACCACCGCCGAGCTGGCCCGGCGGCTGGTGGACGTGCCCGGCCTCACAGTGGTCACCAACTCGCTGCCGGTGGCGGAGGCCCTGCACGTCGGCGGCCGGCCGGACCAGACCGTGGTGCTCACCGGCGGCGTACGCACACCGTCGGACGCGCTCGTCGGCCCGCTCGCCGTGGCCGCGATCGCCGCGCTCCACCTGGACCTGCTCTTCCTGGGCGTGCACGGGATCAGCGAACGGGCCGGTTTCACCACCCCCAATCTGATGGAGGCGGACACGAACCGGGCGCTAGTGGCAGCGGCGGACCGGCTCGTGGTGCTCGCCGACCACACCAAGTGGGGCACCGTCGGCATCTCGTCGATCGTGCCGCTGGAGGCGGCGGACGTGCTGGTCACCGACGACCGGTTGGCACCCGAGGCCCGACGGGTACTCGACGACAGGGTGGGTGAGCTGGTGACGGTGCCCACGACGAGGGGGGCGGAGTGAAGCGTACGCAGATCGCGCTGGCCGACGGCCGCGAGCTGATCTACTTCGACGAGCGGGACGACGCGGTCCGCGACCAGCCGGACCGGCGGGACCTGCCCCCTCCCCCGCCCGCCTCGCAGCTGCGGTACGACCCGCTGACCGACGAGTGGGTGGCGGTGGCGGTGCACCGGCAGACCCGCACGTTCCTGCCCCCGGCCGACCAGTGCCCGCTGTGCCCGTCCCGCGGTGAGCGGCACAGTGAGATCCCCGCGCCCGACTACGACGTGGTGGTCTTCGAGAACCGGTTCCCGTCGCTGAGCCAGCGGGTGGCCGACGAGCCGGCCGAGATCACGCCGTTCACCCCGGTACGCCCCGGACGTGGAAAGTGCGAGGTGGTCTGCTTCACCGACGACCACAACGCCTCCTTCGCCCGCCTCTCCCCGCAGCGGGTGCGGACGGTGCTGGACGCGCTCGCCGACCGCACCACCGCACTGAGCGCGCTACCCGGCGTCGAGCAGGTCTTCCCGTTCGAGAACCGGGGCGTGGAGATCGGGGTGACCCTGCACCACCCGCACGGGCAGATCTACGCGTACCCGTTCGTCACGCCGCGCACCCGCACGATGCTGGCCGCCGCCCGGCGGTACGCCGACCGCACCGGGGGCAACCTCTACGCCGACGTGCTGGCCACCGAACGCGCCTCCGGAGAGCGGGTGGTGACGAGCAACGAGCACTGGACCGCGTACGTCCCGGCGGCGGCGCGCTGGCCGTTCGAGGTGCACGTGGCACCGCACCGGCCGGTGCCGGACATCCCGGCGCTGAACGACGCCGAGCGGGACGCCTTCGGGCCGCTCTACCTGGACCTGCTGCGCCGCTTCGACGGGCTGTTCGACCTGCCGATGCCGTACATCGCGGCCTGGCACCAGGCGCCGGTACGGATCGACAGGGAGCTGGGCCACCTGCACCTTCAGCTGTTCAGCATCCGGCGGGCCAAGGACAAGCTGAAGTACCTCGCCGGGTCGGAGTCCGGCATGGGCGTGTTCATCAACGACATCGCCCCGGAACGCGCCGCCGAACTGCTCCGCGCCGCATGAAAGGAAGGGCCCCTTGTTAACGCCTGCGGTAGAGGAAGGGCCCCTTCTTAACAGCCGCGGCCCGAGCAGGGGGCGCGGGGGGCCCGGGACAGGACCCCCCGCAGGGAAGGGACGGCTGGCTGCGCTCAGCAGCCTCGAAGGTCGGCCGGCCGGCGCGCGGCCACGGCCCACCTTCATGGACGCGACTGGCATCTCGTCCACCTTGTCAACGAGGGCGCACCGAACGAGGTCACGCCGCCCCGGCGGGCCTGAGGTGTTAAAAAGGGCCCCTTCTACAACGCGAGGCGTTAAGAAGGGGCCCTTCCTTGCACGTCAGGCGGCGAGCTTGCGCGCCAGGTTCTCGTCGAGCGCGTTCATGAACTCGTCGGTGGTCAGCCACGGGGCGTCCCGCGAGATGAGCAGCGCGAGGTCCTTGGTCATCTGGCCACCCTCGACGGTGTCCACGATGACCTTCTCCAGCGTGTCGGCGAACTCGGTGACCGCCGGGGTGCCGTCCAGCTTGCCCCGGTGGGCCAGGCCCCGGGTCCAGGCGTAGATCGAGGCGATCGGGTTGGTCGAGGTCTTCTCGCCCTTCTGGTACTGCCGGTAGTGCCGCGTGACGGTGCCGTGGGCGGCCTCGGCCTCGACGGTGCGGCCGTCCGGGGACAGCAGCACCGAGGTCATCAGGCCGAGCGAGCCGAAGCCCTGCGCGACGGTGTCGGACTGCACGTCACCGTCGTAGTTCTTGCAGGCCCAGACGTATCCGCCCTCCCACTTGAGCGCGGCGGCGACCATGTCGTCGATCAGCCGGTGCTCGTAGGTGAGGCCGGCGGCCTCGAACTCGGCCTTGAACTCGTTCTCGAACACCTCGGCGAAGATGTCCTTGAACCGGCCGTCGTACGCCTTGAGGATGGTGTTCTTGGTCGACATGTAGACCGGGTAGCCGCGGTCCAGGCCGTACCGGAACGAGGCGCGGGCGAAGTCCCGGATCGACTCGTCGTAGTTGTACATGCCCATGGCGATGCCGCCGCCGGGGAAGTTGGCGACCTCCATCTCCATCGGCGTGCCGCCGTCGGCCGGGGTGTAGGTGATGGTCACAGTGCCGGGGCCGGGGACGACGAAGTCGGTGGCCTTGTACTGGTCGCCGTGCGCGTGCCGGCCGATGATGATCGGCTTGGTCCAGCCCGGGACGAGCCGCGGCACGTTCGACATGATGATCGGCTCGCGGAAGACCACGCCGCCGAGGATGTTGCGGATGGTGCCGTTCGGCGACCGCCACATCTTCTTCAGGCCGAACTCCTCCACCCGGGCCTCGTCCGGGGTGATGGTGGCGCACTTGACGCCGACGCCGTGCTCCTTGATGGCGTTGGCGGCGTCGACCGTGACCTGGTCGTCGGTGGCGTCACGGTGCTGGATCGACAGGTCGTAGTAGTGCAGGTCGACGTCGAGGTAGGGCAGGATCAGCTGCTCCCGGATCTGCTTCCAGATGATCCGGGTCATCTCGTCGCCGTCGATCTCCACGACCGGGTTGTTTACCTTGATCTTCGCCATCGGCCGGCGCTCCTCTCGGGGGACACGTGCTCAAGCAGTACGAGCGTACTGGAAACTGACCGGCAGTCCCCAGGCGGCCCGGGTGGACCGCCGGAAAAGTGGGCTGCGCCGCGCCTCGGCCCGCTGGCATCATCGTCCGATGCCGCGCAGCCGCACCCTCGGGTCTATCACGGTCACCGCGCTCTCCGACGGCGAGGGGCCCTTCTTCCAGCCCCGCGGCGAGGCGTTTCCCGACGCCACGGAAGCGCACTGGCAGGCGGCCGACCGGCTCGATCCGGGCGCCGTCACCGACGACGGCCGGTGGTGGCTGCGGTTCCGCGCGTTCGCGGTGCGGGCCGGCGACGGGCCGGTCACGCTCGTCGACGCCGGCATCGGCCCGGCCGACTCCCTCGCCGCGAGCTGGGCGCCGGTGCCGGGCCGGCTGCCGGCCGAGCTGGCCGCCGCCGGGATCGACCCGGCCGACGTGCGCACCGTGGTCCTCACCCATCTGCACACCGATCACGTGGGCTGGGCCGGCGCGCTGTTCCCGAACGCGGACCACCTGATCCAGCGCGCCGAGGTGGACGCGCTGGAGCTGTTCCACCCGGAACTGCCGGCCCGGCTGCTGACGCCGTTGCGCGCCGCCGGCCGGCTGCGGGTGGTCGACGGCGAGACGCCCCTCACCCCGGGGGTACGACTGCTGCACACGCCCGGCCACACGCCGGGTCACCAGTCGGTGCTGGTCGAGGCGGACGACGAGCGCCTCCTGATCACCGGCGACCTGCTCGTGCACGCGATCCAGTTGGTCGACCCGGAGCTGGCGTACGCCCACGAGGAGGACCAGCCCACGGCCCGCCACTCCCGGCAGCACCTGCTCACGTCCCTCTCCCCCACCGTCCTGGCCACTCCCCACCTGACCGCCCCCTTCACCACCCATCCCCCACCCCGTCGATCATGAAGTTGACGGCGGAATTGGAGATCGACTACGCCGTCAACTTCATGATCGACGGGGAGAACCGCGGGTGGGACGGCAGAAGGCCCGCCGGCGGAGCCGACGGGCCTTCGATGCGGTGGGACGGGCGTCACATGCTGGCGACGTCGCCCTGCTTGGCGCGGACGGCCTCGGCGGCCTCCTTCAGCGCGGCCAGCTCGTCGGCGTCCAGGTCGGTCTCGACGACCCGCTTCACGCCCTCGGCGCCGATCTCGGCCTCGACGCCCAGGTAGACGCCGGAGATGCCGTACTCGCCGTCGACCCAGGCGCAGACCGGCATGACGGCGCCGGAGTCCTCGGCCACGGCCTTCGCCATCCGGGCCGCGGCGGCGGACGGGGCGTAGTACGCGGAACCGGTCTTGAGCAGCGCGACGACCTCGGCGCCACCGTTGCGGGTCTTGACGACCAGCTCCTCGATCTGCTCGGCCGGCATGACGTCACGCAGCGGCTTGCCGTTCACCGTGCTCTTGGACGGCACCGGGACCATCGTGTCGCCGTGCGAGCCGAGCGTCAGGGTCCGTACCGACTTCACCGGCACGCTCAGCGCCTCGGCGACGAAGTTGGTGAAGCGGGCGGTGTCCAGCATGCCCGCCTGGCCGAGCACCCGGTTCTTCGGGAACTGGGTGGCGAGCTGGGCCAGCGCGGTCATCTCGTCGAGCGGGTTGGACACCACGATGACGACGGCGTTCGGGGCGTACTTGGCGACGTTCTCGGCGACCTGCCGGACGATCTTGGCGTTGGTCTCCAGCAGGTCCATCCGGCTCATGCCCGGCTTGCGCGGCAGGCCGGCGGTGATGACGACGACGTCCGAGCCCTCGATGGCCTCGTAGCCCTCGCCGTTCGGGCCGGTGGTGACGCCGACGACCTTGGTCTCGAAGCCCTCGACCGCGCGGGACTGGTTGAGGTCGAGCGCGAGACCCGCCGGCTTGCCCTCCACGATGTCGGTGATCACGACGGTGTCGAAGACGTCGTACTCGGCCAGGCGCTGTGCGGTGGTCGAGCCGTAGAAGCCGGCGCCGACGACAGTGACCTTCTTACCCATGGTCGTCCCACTCCCTGATACCAGTCGGTTTTCCGGACCGTATCAGCCATCCTGGCACCGATCGGGTCAGGGGCGGACGGTTATGACCTGGGTGGGTGTCAGGCGGTCCGCTCGGCCCGTTCGACCACGTTCGTCAGCAGCATCGCCCGGGTCATCGGGCCGACGCCGCCGGGCATCGGCACCAGCTTGCCGGCGACCTCGGCCACCTCCGGGTCGACGTCGCCGGTGTAGCGGCCCTTGCCGTCCTCGCCGATGACCCGGGTGATGCCGACGTCGATCACCGTCGCGCCCGGGTTGATCATGTCGGCGGTGAGCAGCCCGGGCACGCCCGCGGCGACGATGACGACGTCGGCTGCGCGGGTGTGCGCGGCCAGGTCGAGCGTGCCGGTGTGGCAGAGCGTCACTGTGGCGTTCTCGCTGCGCCGGGTCAGCAGCAGGCCCAGCGGGCGGCCGACCGTGTTGCCCCGGCCGACGACAGCCACGTTCGCGCCGCGCAGCGGCACGTCGTGCCGGCGCAGCAGCTCCACGATGCCGCGCGGGGTGCAGGGCAGCGGCGCGTCGTACCCGAGGACGAGCCGGCCCAGGTTGACCGGGTGCAGCCCGTCGGCGTCCTTGTCCGGGTCGATCGACTCCAGCGCGCGCTGGGTGTCGAGGTGCCCGGGGAGCGGGAGCTGGACGATGTAGCCGTGGCAGGCCGGGTCGGCGTTCAGCTCGGCCAGCGCCGCGTCGAGCTGCTCCTGGCTGGCGTCGGCCGGCAGTGCGACCCGCAGCGAGGCGATGCCGACCTCGGCGCAGTCACGGTGCTTGCCGTTGACGTACGCCTGGGAGCCGGGGTCCTCCCCGACCAGCACGGTGCCGAGGCCGGGGGTGATGCCGCGTTCCGCGAGCGCCTTCACCCGGGCCCGTAGCTCGTCCTTGATCTCCGCCGCGGTGGCCTTGCCGTCCAGGATCGTCGCCGTCACGTCGTGATCGTCTCACGGCTGCGGGCGGGCCCGGACGACGACGGCCGACGATCACGCTGCGCAACGTGCCCTAACTCACGGAGAGTGACCAGTCACCGTGACACGGCAGCCCTGACACGCCCGGACGGGCAGGGACCGGACAGGCGGGCCGGACGTCGCAGACGCGCTTGACCGACCTCGAACGGACCACCAGGGGCGAACAAAAGGCCAGGTAGGGGCGGTGTTTAGCACGCGCGGACAGCAGCGGCAAGGCCCGCCGAACACGATCCGTCATCAGTTGACCACGCACTAGTTGTCGACGGGCCGGATGGCGACCTACCGTTACCGCTCGTTGCGCAGAGTCACCCAGCGCCGGGACGACCGCGCAGCGTGAGGAGATGAGGAGACTCCATGCGTGTTCGTAGGCTCGCGGCCTGGGCCGCGCTCCCGCTCGCGGTGACGCTCGGCCTGACGGCCTGCGGCTCGGGCGGTGGCGGCGGCGGTGCCGGCGACTCCGATGCGGCCGTGCGGATCGAGATCGCCGAGCCGCAGCACCTCGTGCCCACCAACACCAACGAGACGAGCGGCTCCCAGGTCCTGTCGGCCCTGTTCAGCCCGCTCGTCGACTACGACGAGGCGAACAAGCCGCACGAGGTGGCGGCCGACTCGGTGACGACGTCCGACAACAAGGTCTGGACGGTCAAGCTGAAGCCCGGCTACACGTTCCACAACGGCGAGAAGGTCACCGCCGACAACTACATCGACGCCTGGAACTACGGCGCGTACGCGCCGAACGGCCAGAACTCCAGCTACTTCTTCGAGAAGGTGGCCGGCTACGACGACCTCCAGGGCGAGAGCCCGAAGGCGACGACGATGAGCGGCCTGAAGAAGGTCGACGACCTGACCTTCACCGTGACGCTCAGCCAGCCGTACGTGGACTTCAAGTCCATGCTCGGCTACACCGCCTTCTACCCGCTGCCCAAGGCGGCCTTCTCCGCCCCGGGCGTGCTCGCCGAGGGCTACGAGCAGGCGCCGATCGGCCAGGGCCCGTTCAAGATGAAGGGCAGCTGGCAGCACGACGCCAAGGTCGAGGTGGAGCGCTACGACGCGTTCCCGGGCCAGCAGCCCAAGGTCGGCGGCGTCGAGTTCCGCATCTACCAGCAGCCGACCGCGGCGTACGCGGACGTGCTGTCGGACAACCTCGACGTGATCAAGACGATCCCGACCGAGAACCTGTCGACCGCCTCGACCGACCTGGGCGACCGCTTCCAGCAGAGCCCGGCCTCGTCGCTGCAGGTGCTGGCCTTCCCGACGTTCCAGGAGGAGTTCAGCAAGCCCGAGGTGCGCAAGGCGATCTCGATGGCGATCGACCGGGACGAGATCACCAAGTCGATCTTCAAGGACTCGCAGCAGCCGGCTCGCTCGTTCGTCTCGCCGGTGGTCGCCGGTTACCGGGAGAACACCATCGGCACGGCGGGCGCGTTCGACCCGGTCAAGGCCAAGGCCATGTACGAGGCCGCGGGCGGCCCGAAGAAGATCGAGCTGTCCTACAACGGCGACGGCGGCCACAAGGACTGGATCGACGCCACGTGCAACCAGCTCAAGGCCAACCTGGGTGTGGAGTGCGTGGGCACCGCCGAGCCGAAGTTCGCGGACCTGCTGACCAAGCTCAAGCAGAAGCAGCCGGTCGGCCTGTTCCGGATGGGCTGGGTCATGGACTACCCGTCCATGGAGAACTACCTCGGCCCGCTGTACAGCACCACCGGCTCGTCGAACTACTACGGCTACAGCAACCCGGAGTTCGACAAGCTGCTCGCGGAGGGCGCCCGCGCGGCGACCGAGGACGAGGCGATCAAGAAGTACCAGGCGGCGGAGGACCTGCTCGCGCAGGACATGCCGGTGATCCCGCTGCGGTACGGGCAGAACAACTTCGGCCACTCGACCAAGGTCAAGAACGTCCACGTGGACCTCTTCGACCGGGTGGATCTGCTGAAGATCGAACGCGCCTGACACCCCGCTGACGGGCCGGGCCACCCCCACCGGGTGGCCCGGCCCTCGCATTGGCACGTATTTAGCCTGGTTTCGGCAGACTTGCCAGCATGCTCCGCTTCATCCTGCGGCGACTGCTCCAGATGGTCCTCGCCTTCTTCGGGACCACGCTGATCGTCTACGCGTTGATGTTCGCCGGGCAGGGCGACCCGATCCAGGCCCTCGCCGGGGAGCGGCCGGTCACCGCCGCGCAGCGGGCCTACCTGACCGAGAAGTACCACCTGGACGCGACGGGTGTCGGCGGCTTCTTCTACCGCTACTTCGACTACCTGGGCGGCCTGGTCCAGGGCGACCTCGGGCAGTCGCTGACCGGGCGGCAGATCAGCGACATCCTCGCCGCCGCCTGGCCGGTCACCCTGAAGCTCGCCGTGATCGCGATGGCCGTGACGGTGATCTTCGGGGTCACCGCCGGCGTGATCGCGGCGATCCGCCGCTCCGGCGTGTTCGACCACGCCACGCTCGTGCTCACGCTGCTGGTGCTCGGCATCCCCACCATCGTGCTGGCCCCGCTGGCGCAGTACTTCCTCGGCGTCCGGTGGCCGATCTTCCCGCCCACCGCCGGAGCCCAGCCGTCCTTCTACGCGCTGCTGCTGCCCGGCATCGTGCTCGGCTCGCTGTCCCTGGCCACCGCGCTGCGGCTGACGCGTACCTCGGTGACCGAGAACCTGCGCGCCGACTACGTCCGGACCGCCCGCTCCAAGGGCCTGCGGCGACGCCGGATCGTCGGCGTGCACGTGCTGCGCAACTCGCTCATCCCGGTGGTCACCTTCCTCGGCGTCGAGCTGGGCAACCTGATGGGCGGCGCGATCATCACCGAGGGCGTGTTCAACGTCCCGGGCGTCGGCTTCAACCTGTTCCGCGGCATCCGCACCGAGGACGGCCCGCTGGTGGTCGGCATCGTCAGCGTGCTCGTCGTGGTCTACCTGCTGTCCAACCTGGTGGTGGACGTGCTCTACGCCGTCCTCGACCCGAGGATCCGCTATGAGTGAGCGCAGCGAGGTGCGGCCGTGAGCGACTTCGAGACGGTGGCGGCCACGGAGAACCAGGCCGCGCGGCGCGGCGTCTCCGGCGAGCCGGGCACACCGGGCCGGGCCGGGCGGCCGGACCGGGCCCGCAGCCTGGCCGGTGACGCCTGGCGGGACCTGCGCCGCAACCCGGTCTTCTGGATCAGCCTGCTCCTGGTGGTGCTGGTCGCCGCGATGGCGGTGGCGCCCGGCCTGTTCGCCGCCAACGACCCGCGCGACTGCGTGCTCTCCCGGCAGCACGCCGGGCCGTCCGGCGGGGCGATCTTCGGGTACGACTTCCAGGGCTGCGACACGTTCGCCCGGGCGGTCTACGGCGCCCGCGCCTCGCTGCTCGTGGGCGCGCTCTCCGCGCTGATCACCGGTGTGATCGCGCTCGTCGTCGGCATGCTCGCCGGCTACTTCGGCGGGTGGATCGACGCGGTGCTGTCCCGGGTGATCGACATCGTGCTCGGCATCCCGCTGCTGCTGGCCGCGATCGTGCTGCTCAAGCGCGTCAGCACCAGCGGCGACACGGTACGGCTGTTCGCGGTGATCCTCGTCCTGGCGCTGCTCGGGTGGACCACGGCGGCCCGGGTGGTCCGCTCCTCGGTGATCACCGCCCGGGAGCAGGACTACGTGGCGGCGGCCCGGATGCTCGGGGCGGGCAACGGCCGGATCATGTGGCGGCACATCCTGCCGAACGCGCTCGCCCCGGCCATCGTGGTGCTCACCATCGCGCTCGGGTCGTTCATCGCGGCCGAGGCGACGCTGAGCTTCCTCGGCATCGGGCTGAAGGCGCCGACCATCTCCTGGGGCATCGACATCGACGCCGGCCGGGTGCACATGCGGGAGTCGGCGACGCCGCTGATCGTGCCGTCGACGTTCCTGGCCCTGACCGTGCTCGCCTTCATCATGCTCGGCGACGCGATCCGCGACGCCTTCGACCCGAAGCTGCGGTGACTTCCTCATGACGCAGAACGCGGTCCGGCCCACGCCGGCCTCACCCACGCCGCCCGGCGGGCACCTGCTGGAGGTACGGGACCTGCACGTCGAGTTCCGTACCCGGGAGGGCGTGGCCCGGGTGATCAACGGGGTGACGTACCACCTGGACGCCGGTGAGACGCTCGCGGTGCTGGGCGAGTCCGGCTCCGGCAAGTCGGTCACCGCGCAGGCGATCATGGGCATCCTGGACACCCCGCCCGCGTACGTGCGCGCCGGGCAGATCCTCTACCAGGGGCGGGACCTGCTCACCCGGCCGGAGGAGGAACGTCGGCAGATACGCGGCGCCGAGATCGCGATGATCTTCCAGGACGCGCTGTCGGCGTTGAACCCGGTCTTCCCGGTCGGCTGGCAGATCGGCGAGTCGCTGCGCGAGCGGGCCGGGATGTCGCGCGCCGACGCGCGCAGGCGCACCGTGGAGCTGATGGATCTGGTCCGGATCCCGGCCGCGGCGAAGCGGCTCGGCGACTACCCGCACCAGTTCTCCGGCGGCATGCGGCAACGCGTCATGATCGCCATGGCGCTGGCGCTGGACCCGAAGGTGCTGATCGCCGACGAGCCGACCACCGCGCTGGACGTCACGGTGCAGGCGCAGATCATGGACCTGCTGGCCGATCTGCGCCGGGACCTCGGCATGGCGCTCGTCCTGATCACCCACGACCTGGGCGTGGTCGCCGGTGTCGCGGACCGGATCGCGGTCATGTACGCGGGCCGGATCGTCGAGCACGCCGACGTGCACGCGCTGTACCGGGCACCGGCCCACCCGTACACGAAGGGGTTGCTGGAGTCGATCCCGCGCCTGGACGTGCGCGGCCAGGCGCTGTCCAGCATCCGCGGGCTGCCGCCGAACCTGATGGCGATCCCGTCCGGCTGCCCGTTCCACCCCCGGTGCCCGTACGTCCAGCCGGTCTGTGTGGACGAGGTGCCGCACGACCTGGTGCTCGGCGACGGGCGGACCAGCGCGTGCCACTTCGCCCAGGAGGTGCACGATGACCGCGACGGCTGAACCCGCCAAGGTGCGCGGCGAGACGATCCTCGCCGTCGACCAGCTGGTCAAGCACTTCCCGATCAGCCAGGGCGTGCTGTTCAAGAAGACCATCGGCCAGGTCAAGGCGGTCGACGGCGTCTCGTTCGAGCTGCGGCGCGGTGAGACGCTCGGCGTGGTCGGCGAGTCCGGGTGCGGCAAGTCCACGCTGGCCCGGCTGCTCATGCGCCTGGAGACGCCGACCGCCGGGCGGGTCACGCTGGAGGGGCGCGACCTGCTCCGGGCGGCAGGGGCGGACCTGCGCCGGCTGCGGCGGAACATGCAGATGGTGATGCAGGACCCGTACACCTCGCTGAACCCGCGCATGACTGTCGGCGACATCATCGGCGAGCCGTTCGAGATCCACCCGGAGGCGGCACCGAAGCGCAGCCGGCGGCAGCGGGTGCAGGAGCTGCTGGACGTGGTCGGGCTCAACCCGGAACACGTCAACCGCTACCCGCACCAGTTCTCCGGCGGTCAGCGGCAGCGCATCGGCATCGCCCGGGCGCTCGCGCTGCGGCCCGAGATCATCGTCTGCGACGAGCCGGTGTCGGCCCTGGACGTCTCCATCCAGGCCCAGGTGATCAACCTGCTGGAGCAGCTCCAGGACGAGCTGGGGCTGTCGTACATCTTCATCGCCCACGACCTGTCGGTGGTCCGGCACATCTCCGACCGGGTGGCGGTGATGTACCTGGGCCGGATCGTGGAGATCGGCACCGAGGAGCAGATCTACCAGCGCGCGACCCACCCGTACACCCAGGCGCTGCTGTCGGCGGTGCCGGTGCCCGACCCGGAGGCCCGCGACCGGCGGACCATCATCCGGCTCACCGGCGACGTGCCGAGCCCGGCCGAGCCGCCGTCCGGCTGCCACTTCCGGACCCGCTGCTGGAAGGCCGAGGAGGTCTGCGCGACGCAGGACCCGCAGGCGGTACCGCGCGCGGCGGACCCGCACCCCAGCGCCTGCCACTTCGCCGAGGTACGCACCGAGGCGTGACGACGAAGGCCCCGTCCCCCGGAGGAAGAGGGGGCGGGGCCTCCGATGCGGGCACGCGTGCGGAAGGCGGACCCGGGACGAACCCGAGGCGGCCCGGCGGCGTGAGGCGCGCCGCCGTACCGGTGGACGGCAGCTCGCGGCGGAGACCGCCGGGTCGACGCGGCGGTGTCCAGTGCGGCGCGAGCGCGCGTGTCGGTGCGGGCTGCGGGTTCGGTGCGGCTCAGGCGGCCGGCGGGGCGCGCGCGGCGAGCGGGCCGCGCGGCGGCAGCGGCACGACAGGCGGCCGGGGCGCGGGCACGACGGGCTCCGGCACCGCCGGACCGGCCACGCGCGGGAGCGCGGCCGGGGCCAGGTCGTCCGGTCCGTCGGCGTAGCCGAGACCGCCGCCGTGGTCGTGCCACGGCCCGGCGGCAAGCTCCGACCAGGAGATTCGGGGGTACGCGGCACGCAGCGCGGCCGGGCTCGTTCCGCTCGCCGAGGCGGCGGCCGGCGCGGCGGCGAGCGCTTCGGCGGGTGGTGCGACGTCGGGAGCGGGCCGCGCGGCGGCGAGCGCTTCGACGATCGGGGCGACGGCCGGTGCGGTGACGGCGGGTGCGGCTGCCGCTCCCAGTCCGGCCAGGACGAACGCCAGCGTGACGACGACGGCGGTCAACCGGTCGCGAACGCGCATGGCACACCTGCCGGGCTCACAGACAGCGGAGACGCTCGATCGTCGCCGCCCACACGCTAGCAACCGCCTCCCGCGGCGGGCAACGGCACGACGTCCGGGTGCGTCAGTCGTCGGATGGACGACCGACGCACCCGGAGGCCGGACTCGTCAGTGGAAGAAGTGCCGGGTGCCGGTGAGGTACATGGTCACGCCGGCCGCCTTGCAGGCCGCGATGGTCTCCTCGTCCCGGATCGATCCGCCCGGCTGGACGATCGCCCGCACCCCGGCGTCGATGAGGATCTGCGGACCGTCGGCGAACGGGAAGAACGCGTCCGAGGCGCAGACCGAGCCGCGGGCCCGCTCGTCACCGGCCCGGCTGACCGCCAGCCGCGCCGAGTCCACCCGGTTGACCTGGCCCATGCCGACACCGACGGTGGCGCCGTCGCGGGCCAGCAGGATCGCGTTGCTCTTGACCGCGCGGACCGCCCGCCAGGCGAACGCCAGGTCGCGCAGTGTCGCCTCGTCGGCCGGGTCGCCGGTCGCGAGCGTCCAGCCGGACGGGTCGTCGCCGGGCGCGTCGACGGCGTCCCGCGTCTGCACCAGCACGCCACCGCTGACCTGCCGCCACTCCGCGGGCCGCACGGCGAACTCGGGCGCCCGCAGCAGGCGGAGGTTCTTCTTGGCCCGCAGCAGCTCCAGCGCGTCCGCGTCGAAGCCGGGCGCCACGAGCACCTCGGTGAAGATCTCCGCGACCTGGCCGGCCATCGCCGCGTCGACCGGCCGGTTCACCGCGATCACGCCGCCGAACGCGGAGACCGGGTCGCAGGCGTGCGCCTTTCGGTGCGCCTCGGCCACGTCCGCACCGACAGCGATGCCGCACGGGTTGGCGTGCTTGATGATCGCCACCGCCGGCTGGCCGGGGAAGTCGTTCGCGGCCCGCCAGGCGGCGTCCGCGTCGACGTAGTTGTTGTAGGACATCTCCTTGCCGTGCAGCTGCTCGGCCTGGGCCAGCCCGGCCGGCGCGCCCGGGTCGGTGTAGAGCGCCGCCGCCTGGTGCGGGTTCTCGCCGTACCGCAGCACCGCCTGGCGGCGCAGTGCCAGCCCGGCGAACTCCGGCCAGCCGTCCTCGGCCGGCGACACGGTGGTGGCGAACCAGTCGGCCACCGCGACGTCGTAGTCGGCGATGTCGGCGAACGCGCGGGCCGCCAGCGCCCGGCGCCGGGCCGGCGTGAAGCCGCCCTCGGCGAGCGCGGCCACCACCGCCGGGTACGCGGCCGGGTCGGTCACCACCGCCACCGAGGCGTGGTTCTTCGCCGCGGCCCGCACCATCGCCGGACCGCCGATGTCGATCTGCTCGACGCACTCGTCGGTGTCGGCGCCGGAGGCGACGGTGGCCTGGAACGGGTACAGGTTGGAGACCAGCAGGTCGATGCCGGCGATGCCGTGCTCGTCGAGCTGCGCGGCGTGCGCGTCCTTGCGCAGGTCGGCGAGGAGGCCGCCGTGGATCTTCGGGTGCAGCGTCTTGACCCGCCCGTCGAGGATCTCCGGGAAGCCGGTGACCTGCTCGACCGGCGTCACCGGCACCCCGGCGCCGGAGATCGTCGACGCGGTGCTCCCGGTCGACACGATCTCCACGCCGGCCTCGTGCAGGGCACGGGCCAGCTCGGCCAGGCCGGTCTTGTCGTAGACGCTGACCAGCGCGCGCCGGATCGGGCGGCGGCCGGCGTCCTCAGTGGCGTTCACGGGATGGTGACCTTTCTGCCGGTGATCGTCCAACCTTCACGGACCAGGCGGCCGACCTGCTCGACGAGCTGGCGCCGCTCGGCGGACTTGATGCGCTCGGTGAGCGTGTCCTCGTCGTCGTCGTCCTGCACCGGCACGGCGACCTGGGCCACGATCGGGCCGGTGTCCATGCCCGCGTCGACGAAGAACAGGGTGGCCCCGGTGACCTTGACGCCGTACGCCAGCGCGTCGCGGGGGCCGTGGATGCCGGGGAACGCCGGCAGCAGCGTGTTGTGCGTGTTGAGGTAGCGGTCGCCGAACGCGGCCAGGAACTCCGGACCGACCAGCTTGAGGAACCCGGCGCTGATGACCAGGTCGGGCCGGTGCTCGGCGACCCGCGCGGCGAGCGCCTTGTCCCAGTCGGCGCGGGTGGGGTGGTCCTTGACGCGCTCGACGAAGGACGGCACACCGGCTGCGGCGGCCCGGTCCAGGCCGGCGATCCCGTCCCGGTCGGCGCCGACGGCGACCACCCGGGCGCCGTACCCGGGGTCGGCGGTGGCGTCCAGCAGCGCCTGGAGGTTGCTGCCGGAACCGGAGACGAGGACGACGAGGCGGGCGACGGACGCGGGCTCGGTCACCGGGCAACCCTATCGGGCAGGTCAGGCGGCCCGGCCGCGGGGCGGCGGCTCATCGGGTGACCTCCCCGGTGGCGTGATCGCGGTACGCTGCCGGTCGCCCGGTGTCCGGCCCCGTGCCCGGCCCGCACCCCCAGTGAACCCGGCACGCCGCGTGCCACCGGACCGAGGAGTACTTCGAATGCAGCCCGGATACCCCCCGCAGCAGCCGCAGCAGATCGACAACAACATGACGATGTCCATCGTCGCGATCTTCCTGTTCTGGCCGCTCGCGATCCCGGCCATCATCAACGCGTCGAAGGTCAACCCGCTGATCCAGCAGGGTGACTACGCGGGCGCCCAAGCCGCCGCCGCCGAGTCCAAGAAGTGGTCCAAGTGGGCCCTCATCGTCGGCCTGATCTGGATCGGCATCATCGTGGTGGGATGTTGCCTCCTCGGCGGCCTTGCTGGTCTCGCCGGCAACAGCGGCAGCAACTGACCGACAACCCGAACCGATCTGAGGAGCACCAGACATGCAGCCCGGTTACCCCGGACAGGACCCGTACGGCCAGCAGCCGAACCAGGACCCGAACGCGCAGCCGCACGACCCGTACGCCCAGCCGCCGCAGGCCCCGCAGTACGGCCAGCAGCCCCCGTACGGGCAGCAGCCGCAGTACGGCCAGCAGCCGACCTCGGGCCAGCCGTACGGCCAGCCCACGTCGGGTCAGCCCGCCTACGGCCAGGACCCGTACGCGCAGCAGCAGCCGTACGGCGCCGCGCCGCAGTACCCGGCCGCCGGCTACCCCAGCGGCCCGGGGCAGGGCCAGAACAACACCATGGGGCTGGCCGGCATGATCGTCGGCATCGCGTCGATCGTGCTCGGCCTGTGCTGCCCGCTGCTGGGCGTCCCGGCCGGCATCGTCGCCGTCGTCCTCGGCGTGCTGGGCCAGAAGAAGGTCCAGGCCGGTGAGGCCAGCAACGCCGGCCAGGCCCGGGCCGCCCTGATCTGCGGTGCCGTCGGCGTGGTCGTCGGCATCGTCAGCGCCATCGCGGGCGCGGCGATCAACATGAACAACTTCGGCGCCTGACCGGCGTCCGACGAGGGGCGTCCACCATCCGGTGGGCGCCCCTCTCGCGTTCCCGAGCCGCGCCGCGAGGTCAGCGGGGAGCCGGGGTGGCGCGGGGCGGAGGGGTCGGGCGGGTCAGCGTGCGGGTGGCGGCGGCGCCGAGCGCCGCGCCCACCCCGATCACGAGCGTGGCCACCGCGGCCACCGCCCACGGTGACGGCCCGACCTCGGCCAGCCGGCCACCGCCGAGCGACCCGCCGGAGGCCGCCGCGAACAGCCCCAGCAGCGCGCCCGCGACCGGTCCGGCGAGCGCGGCCGGCAGCAGCAGCGCCGGCCAGCCCGCCTCGGTGCGTTCCTCGGCCGCCACGCGCAGCAGCCGCCGGGCCAGCAGCCAGCCGGCCGCCATGGCGGCCAGCACCGGCACGGCCAGCAGCGCGCCACCGAGCCCGTCCATCGGGCCGCGCGGCAGGCCCGCCAGCAGCGGTACGGCCGGCAGCGCGCCCACGGAGACCTCACTCGTGCGGACGGCGGTGTCGGTGCCGACCGCGAACCCGGGGCCGAGCAGGTAGCTCGCCGACCAGGCGGTCGCGTTCGGCGCGTAGGCGAGGCTGACCAGTGTGATGCCCGCCTGACCGGCCACCCCGGTCCGGTACGCCCCGATCATGTCGGCCGCGTCGCCGCCACCGGTGGCCACCGCCAGCCCGGCCGCACCGGCGCCCGCGCCGCACAGCAGCAGCGCCGCCACCAGTCCGGTGCGCAGACCGTCGCGCACCGGCGGTGGGCAGCGCTCGGCCAGCAGCGCCCAGACACCTGTGGTGCGCAGCGCGCCGACCAGGGCGGCGGGTACGCCGAACGCGGCGAACGTGAGCGCGGCGGTGACCGGGGAGACCCGCAGGCCGCCCGCGTCGACAGCGAACGCGGCGAGTGCGCCGAGCAGCGCGTACCCGATGCCGACGGCGACCGCGACGGTGAGCGCCTGGCGGGGTGAGCCGGCCCCGCGCGCGCCGACGGCCCGGCTGACGTGCACCCCGGCGCGGGTGAGCCGCCAGACGACGAGCGCGCTGAGTGCGAGCGGCGCCAGGCCGAGCGGCCCGGCGGTGGTCTGCAGCGGCACCCCGTGCCCGAGCAGCCAGCCGGCCAGGCCGGCGCGCAACGCGCCGCCGAACGATCCGGCGTCCTCGCTGAGCTGGGCGAGGCCCAGCACGGCGGACACCGGCAGCCAGGAGGTCAGCGCCGCCCAGAGCGCGGCCACCCCGGCGGCGACCGGCAGCGGGGCCCGGCTGCGGGGCTCCTCACCCGATCGGGGTGCGGGCACCCGCGCGGCCGGGCGGGCACGGCCGGGCGGCCGGGCGCCGGCGGGGGGACCGGTGGCCGGACGGCGGGGCTGGTCAGGGGTGACGCGTGACATCGTGTCTACTCTGGCACGCCGCGGGAAGGACGGCAGTCCGATACCGGGTCGGCAGCGTGGCGAGTTCGCCGAACCCCGGTCCCGCGGTGGTGATCCGGTCTAGCCTCGGCCTCAGACGCGACCGTTCCCGTCGCGGCGCCGACCGCTCGGAGGAAGCCGTGCACGCTCCGTATCCGCCGCCCCCGCCGCCACCGGCCGTCGGCCGGGACCGGACCACGCTCTGGGGCGTCCTCGGCATCGTCTTCGGCCTGCTCTGCTGCGGGATCCTGGGCATCGTCTTCGGCGCGCTGTCGATCCGCGACGCCCGGCGCAACGGCCGGTCGCAGTTGCTCGGCTGGCTGGCCATCGCGTTCGGCGTGATCAACATCGTCGCCAGCGCCATCGTGCGCGCCCGGGGCAACTCGTACTACCCGTACTGGTATCGCTGAACGCGAGGGGGCCGACCGGTTCCCCGGTCGACCCCCTCGACACGTCGCTCGGCCACTCAGCGGCCGGACATGATCTCCCGCATCAGGTTGGCGGTCTCGGTCGGGGTCTTGCCGACCTTGACGCCCACCGCCTCCAGCGCCGCCTTCTTGGCGTCGGCGGTGCCCGCCGAGCCCGAGATGATCGCGCCGGCGTGGCCCATGGTCTTGCCGGGCGGGGCGGTGAAGCCGGCGATGTAGCCGACCACCGGCTTGGTGACGTTGGCCTTGATGAACTCGGCCGCCCGCTCCTCGGCGTCGCCGCCGATCTCACCGATCATGACGATCGCGTCGGTCTCCGGGTCCGCCTCGAAGGCGGCCAGGGCGTCGATGTGGGTGGTGCCGATGATCGGGTCACCGCCGATGCCGACGCAGGTGGAGAAGCCGATGTCGCGCAGCTCGTACATCATCTGGTAGGTCAGCGTGCCGCTCTTGCTGACCAGGCCGATCCGGCCGGAGCCGGTGATGTCGGCCGGGATGATGCCGGCGTTCGACGCGCCCGGCGAGGCGATGCCCGGGCAGTTCGGGCCGATGATCCGGGTGCGCTCGCCCTGGGCCCGGTTGTACGCCCAGAACGCGGCGGTGTCGTGCACCGGCACGCCCTCGGTGATCACCACGGCCAGGTCGATGCCGGCGTCGATCGCCTCGACCACGGCGGCCTTGGTGAACTGCGGCGGCACGAAGATGACGGTGACGTCGGCACCGGTCTCCTTCATCGCGTCCGCGACGGAGGCGAAGACGGGCAGCTCGGTGCCGTCGAAGTCGACAGTGGTGCCGGCCTTGCGCGGGTTCACGCCGCCGACCACGTTGGTGCCGGCGGCGAGCATCCGCCGGGTGTGCTTGGAACCCTCGGAACCGGTCATCCCCTGCACGATGACCTTGGAGTCCTTGGTCAGCCAGATAGCCATTGTCAGACCCCCGCAGCTGCCAGCTCGGCGGCCCGCTCGGCCGCGCCGTCCATGGTGTCGACCCGCTGGATCAGCGGGTTGGCCGCGCCGTCGAGGATCGCCCGGCCGGCCTCGGCGTTGTTGCCGTCGAGGCGCACGACGAGCGGCTTGGTGGCCTTCTCGCCGCGCTGCTCCAGCAGCGCCAGCGCCTGCACGATGCCGTTGGCGACCGCGTCGCAGGCGGTGATGCCGCCGAAGACGTTGACGAAGACGCTCTTGACCGACGGGTCGGACAGCACGATCTCCAGGCCGTTCGCCATCACCTCGGCGCTCGCGCCGCCGCCGATGTCGAGGAAGTTGGCCGGCTTGACGCCGCCGTGCCGCTCACCCGCGTACGCGACCACGTCGAGCGTGGACATGACCAGGCCCGCGCCGTTGCCGATGATGCCGACCTCGCCGTCGAGCTTGACGTAGTTGAGGTCCTTGGCCTTCGCGGCCTGCTCCAGCGGGTCCACCGACGCCTGGTCGACCAGGGCCTCGTGGTCCGGGTGCCGGAACCCGGCGTTCTCGTCCAGGGTGACCTTGGCGTCCAGGAGCAGCAGCTTGCCGTCCTTGGTGGTGGCCAGCGGGTTCACCTCGACGAGCGTGGCGTCCTCGGCCACGAACGCCTGCCACAGCTTGACCGCGACCTCGACCACCTGGTCGGCGACCTCGGCCGGGAAGCCGGCCGCGGTGACGATCTCGCGCGCCTTGGCCTCGTCCACGCCGGTGTTGGCGTCGATCGGCGCCTTCACGACCCGCTCCGGGGTCTCGGCCGCGACCTGCTCGATGTCCATGCCGCCGGCCACGCTGGCGATGCAGAGGAAGGTGCGGTTCGCCCGGTCGAGCAGGTACGAGAAGTAGTACTCCTCGGCCACGTCCGCGGTCACGGTGATCATGACCTTGTGGACGGTGTGACCCTTGATGTCCATGCCGAGGATGTCGGTGGCCCGGGCCACCGTCTCCTCCGCGCCCTCGGCCAGCTTCACGCCGCCGGCCTTGCCGCGGCCACCGACCTTCACCTGCGCCTTGACGACCACCCGGCCGCCGAGGCGTTCGGCGATCGCGCGGGCCTCCTCCGGGGTAGTGGCGACGCCGCCGGCGAGCACGGGCAAGCCGTGCCGCTCGAACAGGTCCCGCCCCTGGTACTCGTACAGGTCCACGATTGCGCGTCCCGTCCCGTCTCCGCGGCGCGCCGTCGCGCCGCCACCAGCTTCGGAAAATCAGTTTGACGCCTGTCATCAGATGAGACAGGCCATTTGCCGCAGCCTAACGAGATGGGAACGGGCGGCAACCGAGCGGGTGCGGGGTGTGCGGTAATGCACAGGCTGTCGTCCGGCCGTCCCGGGCACGGCCGCACCGGCGCGCGCGGGCGTCAGCCGTCCGGGGGATCTCCGGACCGGGGCGTAACCGCCCGTCGGGGGCGTCGTTGAGTGTGATGTCGGCGCGCTGGTCAAGCGCGGCGACGGGAGCGGCCGATGCCCTGTCGGTCGAGGGGTGGCGGCGGGGCATCGTGCATAGAGGGGCCGGGCGTGTGAGGGGTGCGTCCGGCCCCTCCCCCGTGCCCGGAGCCGGAAACGCGGGGGCCGGGCACGCAGGGGCCGGGAACCGGGCGGGGTCAGCCGACCGGCTGGGCGACGTTCTCCCGCACCCACTCGACGATCGAGCCGGTGGTGGCGCCCGGGGTGAAGATCTTCGCGACGCCGAGCCGCTCCAGCTCCGGGATGTCGGCCTCGGGGATGATGCCGCCGCCGAACACCACGATGTCGGTGGCGTCCCGCTCGGTGAGCAGTTCGACGACGCGCTTGAACAGCGTCATGTGCGCGCCCGAGAGCACCGACAGGCCGACCGCGTCCGCGTCCTCCTGGATGGCGGTCTCGACGATCTGCTCGGGCGTCTGGTGCAGGCCGGTGTAGATGACCTCCATGCCCGCGTCACGCAGGGCGCGGGCGACCACCTTCGCCCCCCGGTCGTGGCCGTCCAGGCCGGGCTTCGCGACGACGACCCGGATACGAGAGCTCATCTGCGCACACCTTTCACCGGCACTCCTGACCTGAACGAACGGTAACCCGGCCGGACCGGAGGCGGGAAGCCGGGCCGGACCTTCCCACATACGAGCCGCCCCACTACCGCCCACCCGGGTACGCGGAAAGCCGGACACCTCCGCCGTTCGGTCACTGTCCGCGACGAATGGGCAGTCGACATACCATCCGACCGGCGGCACGAGCTATGACAAGGTCGGATGGAATTGGACATAACGAATCAGCATTTCGGCGCTTCGGCTTGTGACAGGAGTGGCGGTTGGCTAACGTGTCCACGGTTGTCATCAGGTCCACGGACGGGTGACGACGCGACACCGGAGGTTCGACCGAGCTTCACCGAACGGTCCGGAGTCGCATCGGATCCCCGACAACGGAGGGTGTGCGTGCGCCAGCGCCTGTCGTCTGAGCCCGATCGCTATCGCGGCCGCCGCCGCGTACCCACCCCCCCGCGGAGCCGCTACGCCGCGGTGGTCACCACCGCCTTCGTCGGCGCCGGCATCGTCGCCATCGGCGCGAACGCCCTCCCCGACGCCAAGAGCGTCAGCCCGTCGGTCCTCGACGAGCTCCGGCAGGCCTCGGTCGCCAGCCAGGACGCCGCCGCCCGCGCCGACAGCGCGGAGCGCCCGTCCCGTGCCGACCGCTCCGACAGCAAGGCCGCCGAGCAGGACCCGTGGCTCCTGCCGCTGCACGGCTACGACTTCAAGTCCCCCTACGGCATGCGGTGGGGCAAGCTGCACACCGGCATCGACCTGGTCGCCCCGGAGGGCACGCCCTACAAGGCGGTCCACGCCGGCACCGTCACCAAGGCCGGCTGGTTCGGCGGCTACGGCTACGCCGTCATCGTCCAGCACTCCGACGGCAGCGAGGCCATCTACGGCCACTCCTCCGCGGTGACGGTCAAGGAGGGCCAGGAGGTGAAGGCCGGCGACCAGCTCGGCCTGGTCGGCAACACCGGCCACTCCTACGGCTCCCACCTGCACCTGGAGATCCATGTCAAGGGCCAGCCGCAGGACCCGGTGGCGTTCCTCAAGGATCGCGGAGTGGACATTCAGCTCGAAGTCGAGGCAGTTTACAGCGACGTAGCCGCGTCCTGACGCTCCGTACCGCCCCGTCACCGCCCGGACCGCACGGTCCGGGCGGTTTCGTCTGTGCCGATGTCTGCCACGTCACACCGGCCGGTGTGAGCGGGAGCACATCGCCGAATGATCGTCTCTTCGACCGAACCGGCCGGCCGGTCCGAAACCGGACGCGCGGTGGCGGCGCGGGCCACCGCCTCCGCACCCCCGATACCCGCTGCGACCTGCACCGACACCAGTATTTCGAGGTCACGTGCCCCTCGAACCGATGAAGGATCCCGTGCAGCACAGCAGCCCCACCCCGGACAACGCTCCCGCCCGGCACCGGCGCCCGCGCCGCGCCCGGCGCACCGTTTACGTGGTCACCGGCGCGGTGGCCCTGCTCGGCCTCGGCATCGGCGGCGTGGTCGTCACCACCGCCCCGTCCGACCCGACGCCGGCCGCCGTCGACCTCGGCGTAGCGGCCCGCGCCGACGACGCCGACCGCGCCGACCGTTCGGCCCGCGAGCCGGTCACCCCGTCCGCCGTACCGGCCAGCCCGTCGCCGAGCCCGAGCGCGAGCGCGACCAGCCCGGCACCGAAGAAGACGGCGACGGCGAAACCCAAGCCGAAGCCGAAGAAGACGACAGTGGCGAAGAAGCCCACCTGGGTCATCCCGATGAAGGGTGCCGACATCACGTCGTGCTACGGGCCCCGCTGGGGCACCCAGCACGCCGGCATCGACTTCGCCATGCCGGCCGGCACGCCGATCCACGCCGCCGCAGCGGGCACCGTGGTCAAGGCCGGTGACGTGGGCGACGGCTACGGCATCTCGGTCTTCATCGACCACCACAACGGCTACCTGACCCACTACGCCCACCAGAGCCGGCTCGCCGTCGGCGTCGGCGACACGGTCAAGGCCGGTCAGGTCATCGGGTACGAGGGCTCCACCGGCGACTCCACCGGCCCGCACCTGCACTTCGAGGTGCACCAGGGCGCGATGTGGAACCAGATCGACCCGGCGCCGTTCCTGCGTGCCCGGGGCATCGGCGTGGCCTGCTGACGCAGTGGTCCACCGGCGTGGCCGGGCCGGTCTCCTGCCCGGCCGCGCCTGCGGTCCGTCCGCCTGACGCTCAGAGCTTGTCGATCGGGGCGTGCCGCAGCACCAGCCACATGGTCTGGTCGCCGAAGTCGATCTGGGCCCGGGCACCCGGCCCGGCCCCCTCCACCGCCAGCACCCGGCCCAGGCCGTACCGCTGGTGGTTGACCCGGTCGCCCACCGCGACCTTCGGAGCCTGCTTCAGCTCGCTCGCGGTGGCCAGCCGGCTGGCGTCCACGCCCAGCCGCTTCGCCAGCTCGGTCGCCTTGGGCGTGCCGCCGGCGAAGCCGCTGCGGCCCAGCCGGTCCGCCCGGCCGCCGACGCCCCCGCCTCCGCCGCCCCACGAGGTGTACGACCCCTCGGTGCGCTCCCAGCGGACCAGCTCGGGCGGCAGCTCCTCCAGGAACCGCGACGGCGGGTTGTAGGCGGGCGCGCCCCAGGCCGACCGGGTCACCGCGCGGGACAGGTAGAGACGCTGGCGGGCCCGGGTGATGCCCACGTACGCCAGCCGCCGCTCCTCCTCCAGCTCGCGGGTGTCGCCGAGCGAGCGCAGGTGCGGGAAGACGCCGTCCTCCAGGCCGGTCAGGAAGACCACCGGGAACTCCAGGCCCTTGGCGGTGTGCAGCGTCATCAGCGTGACCACCCCTTGGTGGTCCGGGTCGTCGGAGGGGATCTGGTCGGCGTCGGCGACGAGCGCCACCTGCTCCAGGAAGCCGGCGAGCGTGGCTCGCTCGTCGTCGGCGCCGAGCGCCTCGATCCGCTCGGTGTACTCCCGGGCGACGCTCACCAGTTCCTGGAGGTTGTCCACCCGGCCGGCGTCCTGTGGGTCGAGGCTCTCCTCCAGCTCGGCCAGGTAGCCGGAGCGGGTCAGCACCGCCTCCAGCACCTCCTCCGGGGTGCCGGTGCCGGCCAGCTCCCGCGCCGCGTCGAGCAGCGCGACGAACTCGGCGATGCCGTTCGCCGCCCGGGTGGAGATGCCCGGCGCGTCCTTGGCCCGGCGCAACGCGGCGCCGAAGGAGATGCGGTCCCGGGCACTCAGCGCCTCCACGCACGCCTCGGCCCGCTCGCCGATGCCCCGGCGCGGGGTGTTGAGGACCCGGCGCAGGCTGACCGTGTCGTCGTCGTTGACCACGGCGCGCAGGTACGCGAGCGCGTCGCGGACCTCCTTGCGCTCGTAGAAGCGCACCCCGCCGACCACCTTGTAGGGCAGGCCGACCCGGATGAACACCTCCTCGAACACACGGGACATGGCGTTCGTGCGGTAGAACAACGCCACGTCGCCCGGGCGGGTCTCGCCGTCGTCGACCAGCCGGTCGATCTCCCGGGCCACCCAGTCGGCCTCGGCGTGCTCGGTGTCGGCGACGTACCCGACGATCTGCTCGCCGGACCCGGCGTCGCTCCACAGCCGCTTCGGCTTGCGGGAGGTGTTGCGGTCGATCACCGCGTTGGCGGCGTTGAGGATGGTCTGGGTCGAGCGGTAGTTCTGCTCCAGCAGGATCGTGCGGGCGTCGGTGAAGTCCCGCTCGAACTCCAGGATGTTGCGGATGGTCGCGCCGCGGAACGCGTAGATCGACTGGTCGGCGTCACCGACCACGCACAGCTCCGCCGGCGGGATCCCCTCGGTACCGGAGACCAGTTCCTTGATCAGCACGTACTGGGCGTGGTTGGTGTCCTGGTACTCGTCCACCAGCACGTGCCGGAACCGGCGCCGGTAGCTCTCCGCCACGTGCGGGTGCGACTGGAGCAGGTGCACAGTCGTCATGATCAGGTCGTCGAAGTCCAGCGCGTGCGCCTCGCGCAGCCGCCGCTGGTAGAGCGTGTACGCCTCGGCCAGCGCCCGCTCGTTCGGCCCCTTGGCCCGGCCGGCGAACTCCTCCGGGTCGACCAGCTCGTTCTTCAGGTTCGACACCTGGGCGGCCAGGCCCCGGGCCGGGTAGCGCTTCGGGTCCAGATCCAGCTCGCGGGCGACCATCTGCATCAACCGGCGCGAGTCGTCCGCGTCGTAGATCGAGAACGTCGACTTCAGGCCGGCGTGCTCGTGCTCGGCCCGCAGGATGCGTACGCAGGCGGAGTGGAACGTCGAGACCCACATGAGCCGGGCGCGCGGGCCGACCAGCGCGGCCACCCGCTCCTTCATCTCACCGGCGGCCTTGTTGGTGAACGTGATCGCGATGATCTCGCCGGGGTGCACGTCGCGGGCGGCGAGCAGGTAGGCGATCCGGTTGGTCAGCACCCGGGTCTTGCCGGACCCGGCGCCGGCCACGATCAGCAGCGGGGAGCCGGCGTGGGTCACCGCGTCCCGTTGGGGGCCGTTCAGGCCGTCGAGGAGGGCGGCCGGGTCCGACCCGGCGCCCCCGGGACGGCGCGGCGGGGTCGGCCGGGACTCCGGCGCGGGCGGGGACTCCGGCGCGGGCGGGGATGTGGGAATGTCGAAGAGAGGATGCATCGCAGCCCGAGTCTATGCCGCCGGGCGGACACTTCCCCGCCCGCGCCGCCGCCCGGCGCACACCGTCACGTCTCACCTGTTGGTGCGTCTTCTTGCGCGCCCGCCCGGATGGTCGGCATACTCGACGACGTGTTCGATCAGCGCTTCTACTTTTACTACGGCACCGGGAGTCCGGCAGCCGTGGGTCGCGCCTGATCACAGACCTACGAAACGCCCCGGGCTCCCCGAGCCCGGGGCTTTTCCGTCCCGGGATCCGGGTACCGGGCCCGAGCCCCGAGAGGGACGACGATGATGACTGACGTGGTGGAGTCCAGCGGCAGCCTGGCGCGGCACGACCGGCCGGCCGGCGGCGACCCGACCGGCGCCGCGGCGGCCCGGACCGGCACCGACGACGCGGCGGCGGCGGAACGGATCGGCGAGATCCGGCGGCGGATCGACGAGATCGACCGCACCCTCATCGCGCTCTGGCAGGAGCGGGCAGCGCTCTCCCAGGAGGTCGGCGCGACCCGGATGGCGTCCGGCGGCACCCGGCTGGTGCTCTCCCGCGAGCGGGAGATCCTGGAGCGGTTCCGGTCCGAACTCGGCGCCGACGGCACCCAGCTCGCGCTCCTGCTGCTGCGCGCCGGCCGCGGCCCGCTGTGACGGCCACGGAGACGCTGTGACGGCCACGGAGACGACGAACCGCCTGCCGGCGTCGAGCTGACGCCGGCAGGCGGTCCGGAACGGATCAGGCCACCTCGTGGGTGACGACGATCTCCCGCTTCTCCGCGAAGTGGCAGGCGCTCGGGTGGTCCGAGCCCGGCCGGATCTGGAGCAGCGGCACCTCCTGGGCGCAGACGTCCTGCGCCTTCCAGCACCGGGTGCGGAACCGGCAGCCCGAGGGCGGGCTGACCGGCGAGGGCACGTCGCCCTGGAGCCGGATGATCGCCTTGCTCTCCCGCACGGTCGGGTCCGGCACCGGCACCGCCGACAGCAGTGCCTGGGTGTACGGGTGGGTCGGCCGCTCGTAGATCTCGTCCTCGGTGCCGATCTCCACCATCTTGCCCAGGTACATCACGGCGACCCGGTCGGAGAGGTGCCGCACCACGGACAGGTCGTGGGCGATGAAGACGTACGACAGCCCGAACTCGGCCTGGAGCTTCTCCAGCAGGTTCATCACCTGAGCCTGGATCGAGACGTCCAGGGCCGACACCGGCTCGTCGCAGACGATCACCTCGGGCCGCAGCGCCAGCGCCCGGGCGATGCCGATGCGCTGCCGCTGACCGCCGGAGAATTGGTGCGGGTACCGGTTGATGTGCTCCGGGTTGAGGCCGACCAGGTCGAGCAGCTCCTTGACCTTGCTGCGCCGGCTGCCGCGCGGAGCCACCTCGGGGTGGATCTCGAACGGCTCGCCGATCAGGTCACCCACCGTCATCCGGGGGTTCAGCGAGGTGTACGGGTCCTGCATCACCAGCTGGATCTGCCGGCGCAGCCGCCGCAGCGCGCCACCGGAGAGCTTGGAGATGTCCTGGCCCTTGTAGAGCACCTGGCCGCCGGTCGGCTTCTCCAGGTTCATCAGCACCCGGGCCAGCGTCGACTTGCCGCAGCCGGACTCGCCGACCACGCCGAGCGTCTCGCCGGCCTTGAGGTCGAAGGAGACGCCGTCGACCGCCTTGACCTGACCGATGGTCTTCTTGAACACCACGCCCCGGGTCACGGGGTAGTGCTTGACCAGGTCACGGACCTCGATGATGTTCTCAGTCACGGTTCACCAGTTCCTCGGCGAAGTGGCAGGCGCTGGCCCGGCCGTTGCCCAGTTGCAGCAGCGGCGGGACCTTCTCCCGGCACATCGGCTGCGCCATCGGGCAGCGCGGGTTGAACGCGCAGCCCGTCGGGATGTTCATCAGGTTCGGCGGGAGACCCTTGATGGTGCGGAGCTCCTGGCCCTTCTCGTCCATCCGCGGGATCGAGTTGAGCAGGCCGAGCGTGTACGGGTGTGCCGGCTTGCGGTACAGGTCGTAGACGTCGGCTTCCTCGACGATCCGGCCGGCGTACATGACCGCGATCCGGTCCGCGACGTCGGCGACCACGCCGAGGTCGTGGGTGATCAGGATCATGCCCATCTGCCGTTCCCGCTGGAGCTCGCCGAGCAGGTCCATGATCTGGGCCTGCACGGTCACGTCGAGCGCGGTGGTCGGCTCGTCGGCGATCAGCACCTCGGGGTCCAGCGCCAGCGACATGGCGATCATGGCGCGCTGCCGCATACCGCCGGAGAACTGGTGCGGGTAGTTGCTGAACCGGCCCTTGGCGTTGGGGATCTTCACCTGGTCGAGCATCTCGATCGCGCGCTTCTTGGCGTCCGAGCGGCTCATGCCGCGGCGGATGCGGAACTGCTCGGCGATCTGGAAGCCGACTGTGAAAACCGGGTTGAGGGCCGAGAGCGAGTCCTGGAAGATCATGGCGATGCCCTCGCCCCGGATCCGCCGCCGCTGCTCGGGGGACATGGTGAGCATGTCCTTGCCGTGGAAGCGGACCTTGCCGCCGGTGACGAAGCCGGGCGGGGTGTCCAGGATGCCCATGATGGTCTGCGCGGTGACGCTCTTGCCGGAGCCGGACTCGCCGAGCACGGCGAGGGTCTCCCCCGCGTCGACGTGGTACGTGACTCCGTTGATGACCTTGGCGACGCCGTCCCGGGTGCGGAACTCCACCCGAAGGTCGTCGACCTCGAGCAGCCGACCCGAGGGGCGGCCGGATCCGTCGGCGCCCGGCGAGGACTGCTCGGACACGAGAATGTCGGACAACTCAGTTCCCCTATCGGAGCTTCGGGTCGAGGGCCTCGCGGACCGCCTCGCCGAGCATGACGAAGCTCAGCACGGCGGCGACGAGGAACGCGGAGGGGAAGAACAGCAGGTAGGGCGAGACCCGGATGTAGTTCTGCGCCTCGCTGATCATGATGCCCCAGGAGACGACCGGGCTCTTCAGGCCGATGCCCAGGAACGAGAGCGTGGCCTCCGCGCCGATGAACGAGCCGACCATGATCGTGCCGTAGACCAGCAGCGGGGCCAGGCAGTTCGGCAGCAGGTGCTTGAGGATGATCCGGCCGGTGCCGGCGCCGAGCGCGCGGGCCGCGACGATGTAGTCGGCCTCCTTGGTGGCGAGCACCGAGGAGCGCATCAGCCGCATCACGACCGGCCAGCTCAGCACGCTCAGGGACATGATGACCAGGCCCATGATCGTCCACTCGCCGTTGTCGGAGCCGGACCCGTTGAACGTGGTCAGGATGACGATCGAGCCGAGCACGAACGGCAGGCCGAAGAAGATGTCCGCGATGCGGGAGAGCAGCGCGTCCACCCAGCCGCCGCGGTAGCCGGCGATGATGCCCATCGTGCCGCCGACCAGCAGCGTCAGGAAGGTGGAGACCACAGCCACCACGATCGAGGCGCGGGCGCCGTAGATGACCCGGGCGTAGACGTCGCGACCCTGCACGTCGTAGCCGAACCAGGCGGCCGACGACGGCTCGACCCGGCTGCGGTCCAGCGAGCCGTTCACCGCGTCGCCGGAGGTGAACAGCCACGGGAAGGCCGCCATCACGAGGAAGACCAGGATGATCGTCGCCGAGATCCAGAACAGCGGCTTGCGGCGCAGGTCGATCCAGGCGTCACCGAGCAGGCCACGCGGCTTGTTCTGCTTCGCGCTCTCCGGCAGGCCCGCGTTGGTGGGCGCGCCCGACCCCGCCTCGGTGGGCATGGTCGCGGGCGGCGTCGACACGATCGACGCGGTATTCGGGTCACTCATGCCCGTACCTCGCTGCGCTCGGCACGGGCGTGGTTGCCCGCGCAGACTGCTGGGACGTTTCGTACGCTGCGGCGGTCACTCATAGCGGATCCTCGGGTCGAGGGCGGCGTAGAGCAGGTCCACCACCAGGTTCATGATGAGATAGACGAGCACCAGCACCACAACGATGCCGACAACGGTAGCGCTCTCCTTGGTGACGATCGAGCGGAGCACCTGCCGGCCGATGCCGTTGATGCCGAAGATGCCCTCCGTCACGATCGCGCCACCCATCAGCGCGCCGAGGTCGGTGCCGAGCAGGGTGACCACCGGGATGAGCGAGTTGCGCAGCAGGTGCACGCCGACCACGCGGCGCATCGGGAGACCCTTGGCGATCGCGGTGCGGACGTAGTCGGCACGCCGGTTCTCGGCGATGCTCGTACGCGCCACCCGGGCGATGTACGCCATCGATGCGCTTCCGAGCACGAAGCCCGGCACGATCAGTTCGCTGAACCGCATCTCGTTGGACACGGTCGGGTTGATGATGCCCCACTTCACGCCGAGCAGCCACTGCAGCACGAAGCCGATGACGAAGACCGGGAGGGCGATCAGGAAGAGGGTGGAGACCAGGACCAGGTTGTCCAGGAAGCCGTTGCGCCGCAGACCGGTCAGGATGCCCGCGCCGAGACCGATCACGGCCTCGATGGCGAGGGCCACCACCGCCAGCTTCAGGGTGTTCGGGTACGACGTGGCGATGATGTCGCTGATCTCGCGACCGCCGAACGTGATACCGAAGTCACCCTGCAGAAGGTTCTTCATGTAGCTGGCGTACTGCACCCAGATCGACTCGTCGAGGTTGTACTTCTCGGTCATCATGGCCCGGTAGTTCGGCGGGCAACCGCGGTCGCCGCACTTGCCGGCGAAGGGGTCACCGGGCACCGACCAGACGAGCCAGTAGATCAGGAACGTCGTGCCGATGAACACCGGCACGAGTTGCAGCAGCCGTCTCAAGAGATAACGGCCCATGGGGTGGTCCTCCAGACAGGGAGCGCCGGGTGAGCCGGCGCGGCGGCGACAACGTGCGAGGGGTCCGTTGTACACCCCCTCGCGGAACGGCCCCGGGTCGGGCTCACCGGTAGGCGAGCCCGACCCGGGGTCAGACCGTTCGGATCAGAGCTCGACCGAGGTGATGTCGAGCTCGCCGACGTTGGTCAGCTCCAGCTTCTTGATCTTCTCCGAGTGGCCGGACTGCTGGCCACCGAAGTAGATCGGCATCGACGGGACGTCCTGGTCGATGAGCTTGACGGCCTCAGCGAACTTCTTGTGGGCCTCCTCGATGCTGGGGGCCGCGGAGGCCTCCTTGGCGAGGGCGTCCACCTGCGGGTTGCTGTACTTGCCGTCGTTCGAGGAACCACCGGTGACGTAGAGCGGGTTGATCCAGTTCTCCACGTCCGGGTAGTCCTGCTGCCAGCCGGCCCGGTAGGCACCGGTCATCTTGTAGGCGTTGATGTTGGCGCGGAAGACCGCGAAGGTCGGCACGCCGACGGCAACAGCGTCGATGCCCAGGTTGGTCTTGATCTGCTGGGCGACGGCCTCCATCCACTCCTTGTGGCTGGCGTCCGCGTTGTACGACAGGGTCAGCTTGCCCTGGAAGCCACCGGCCTCCTGGAGGAGCTGCTTGGCCTGGGCCACGTCGAACTTGCAGGCGGTGCAGTTGCCCGGCTCGGCGCCCGGGGTCAGCGGGTTGGCCCAGCTGTCGGCCGGCTTACGGGTACCGAAGAAGATCTTGTCGGTGATCGACTGCCGGTCGATGGACAGCGAGATCGCCTTGCGCAGCTTCGGGTTCTGGAAGCGCTTGTCGTAGATCGGGAAGGCGATGATGCCGGTCGACGGGGTCGTCGAGGCCATGGCCCGCTCGGCCAGGTCGGTCTTCCACTTCTCACCGGCCAGCGCGGAGACCGGAACCTGCTGCTGGAAGTCCAGGTTGCCGGCGAGCAGGTCGTTGTACGCCGCCGTGTCGTCCTGGTAGATCTTGACGGTGACGTCCTTGACCTTCATCTTGTCGCGCAGGCTGTAGTCGTCGAAGCGGGTCAGCTTGATCTCGACGTCGTCCTGCCAGGAGACGAGCTTGACCGGGCCGTTACCGATCGGCTTCTTGCCGAAGTCAGCCGGGGTGGACGAGAAGAACGCGTCCGGCAGCGGCACGAAGGCGCTGTAGCCGAGCTTGGTCGGGAACACGGCGGTCGGCGCGGAGAGCGTGACCTCGAAGTTCCAGTCGTCGACGACCTTCAGGCCGGACATCTCCTTGGCCTTCGGCTCCGGGGCCTTCTGCGGGCCGTCCGGGCCGTCCGGGTCCTCGGTGTAGACCTCGTCGAAGCCCTGGATGTCGGAGAAGAAGGAGGCGTTCTGCGCGCCGTTCGGGCCGTACGCAGCCCAGTTCCAGGCCTTGACGAAGCTCTCGGCCTTGACGGTGGTGCCGTCGTGGAACTTGGTGTTCTGCTTGATCTTGACCTTGAAGACCTTCGAGTCGCTCGTGTCGATCGACTCGGCGAGCAGGTTCTGCGGCGCCCCACCGTTGTTGGGGTACTCGACCAGACCGCTCCACATCCAGTCGATGATCGCGCCGCCACCGGTCTCGGTGGTGTTCGCCGGAACCAGGGGGTTCTCCGGCTGGGTGCCGTCGATGACGATCGCGCCGTCCTTGCTGGCGCCGGCGTCGCCACCGTCGTTGTTCCCGCTGGAGCAGCCGGACGCGACGAGCGCGAATGCCGCGCCCACCGCGAGCGCGCCGCTCGCCCGCTTCGAGACTCTCATTCCGAGGGGCCTCCTCTTTCTAACCTGGTTCCGTCGTGAGTTTCACGCACGTCTTTGGGGGTGACACCACCGGCGACCCGAACCGCAGGACGCCGGTTTACCGCAGAGGAATTCGGGACACCCCAGGGGTACCGATCCGCCGGGCGCCACACCCTGGACGAGACACCGCGCAGGGTCGGCGACCACGCGGCGGCGCGAAAGACGGCGTCACGTGGTCGGCAGGCCCGACGAGATGCCTCACACCGGGGGGTGAGGTGCTGCCACTGTGACACCAACCGGCCCTTTCCGTGAAGGTGCCGTTATCAAGCCGTTAGTTGGTCGCCACGTTGCCGATACTTGAGAAAAGATCACAAAGCGCACGGACGATAGGGCCCTGAACAGGCAAGACGGGCACAGACAGGTCGACGGACGTCCCTGCGACACGGGAGGCTGTGACGTTCACCGCGCCGGCGTCGGCCCCCTTCGCAGGCACCCGGCTGCCGGGTTTTTTGTCCGTCCGGATGATGCCATGCCGACCGAGCGGGCACCACCGGCACCCCCGGGGTACGAGGTCGCCGAGGCCCCGCCCCCGGGCGGGCGTCGGTTCCTAGACCAGCCGGCGGTCGGCGGCCCACCGGGACAGCTCGTACCGGTTCGACATCTGGAGCTTGCGCAACACGTTGGAGACGTGCGTCTCGACCGTCTTGATCGAGATGTACAGCTCCTTGGCGATCTCCTTGTACGCGTACCCCCGGGCGAGCAGCCGCAGCACCTCGCGCTCGCGGTTGGTGAGCTGGTCCAGCTCGGGGTCGGCCACCGGCGCGTCCGGCCGGGAGGCGAACGCGTCGAGCACGAACCCGGCCAGCCGCGGGCTGAACACCGCGTCGCCGTCGGCCACCCGCCGGATCGCGTCGGTCAGCTCCTCCGGCGAGATCGTCTTCGTGACGTACCCCCGCGCGCCGGCGCGGATCAGGCCGATCACGTCCTCGGCGGCGTCGGAGACGCTCAGCGCCAGGAACCGCACCTGCGGGTGGGTACGCCGCATCGCCTCCAGCACCGCGCGGCCACCACCGTCGGGCATGTGCACGTCGAGCAGCACCACGTCCGGAGCGGTGGCGGCGATCCGGGTCACCGCCTCGGCCACCGAGCTGGCCTCACCGACCACCTCCACGCGCGTGCCCAGCTCGGCGCGGACGCCGGCCCGGAACATCGCGTGGTCGTCGACGAGGAACACCCGCAGCGGCCCGCTCGGCGCCGTACCCTCGACCGGTTCCTGCTCGGACATGTCACTTGTCCCTTTCCGCCGTGGAGCCGGAGCCGCTGATCGGCAGGATCAGCCGGACCTCGGTCCCTTCCCCCGGCTCGGACCGGATCTCCGCCCGGCCGCCGTGCCGCTTCATCCGTCCGATGATCGAGCCCCGGACGCCGTGCCGGTGATTCTCCACCGTATCCGGGTCGAAGCCCTTGCCCCGGTCCCGGACGAACACGCTCACCTGCTCCGGCTCCACCTCGGCGTACAGCGACACGGTCTGCACACCGGCGTGGCGGGCCGCGTTGACCAGGGCCTCCCGGGCGGCGGCCACGATCGCGCCCACCCGCTCGTCGGTCTCCCGGTCGCCGACCACCACCACCTCGACGGTGATGGCGAACGTGTCCTCCACCTCGGCGGCGGCCTGCTCCAGGGCGGCCGCGAAGCGCTCGGTGGGCGAGGCGGCCGGCTTGTAGAGCCAGTTGCGCAGCGAGCGCTCCTGGCCCCGGGCCAGACGCTGCACCGTCTTGACGTCGCTGGCGTTGCGCTGGATCAGGGCCAGCGTGTGCAGGACCTGGTCGTGCACCATCGCGGCCAGTTCGGCGCGCTCCTGCTCACGGATGCGGCCCTCCCGCTCGGAGCGGAGCTGGTTCCAGGTGCGCCAGAGCACCGGACCGGTGACCACACCCACGCCGGCCAGCCCGACCAGCGCGAAGATCACGCCGTTGAGCACCGCGTCGACGTTCTGCGCCGGCGAGTAGACGGCCGCCACGCCGATGATGCCCACCGCGACGAGCACGCCGCCGCCGATGAAGCGCAGCACGAACGCGCGCCTGTCGCTCTCCTCCACCACCGCGCCCAGCCAGGGCACCGCCGAGTCGCCCCACTGCCGGCGGCGCTCCGGGGCGGACTGGTGCCAGATGACGCCCGCGCCGACCGCGATGATCGCCACCAGCCAGCCGGCGGTGCCGGCCGCGCCCACCGAGTTGAACGCGACCACCTGGAGCAGCAGCACGCCGAGCCCGATCACCACGAACGGCAGCAGCTGGGCGAGGTCGCGGCGGGGCGGGACGGCGGTGTCGCCGGGGCGGGGCGGGACCACCGCCCAGAAGGCGGCGTAGAGCAACAGGCCGAGACCGCTCAGCCCGAGCAGCACCATGAACGCCACGCGTACCCGCAGCACCGGGATGCCCAGGTGCTCGGCGATGCCCGCGGCCACCCCGGCGGCCAGCCGGTGGTCGGTGGCCCGGTAGAGGCGCGGGGCGTGCGGGGCGGGGGTGCTGCTGATCGGAGGCTCCCAGGTCGAGGCGGACATGCCGGCGGCGCCGACGCCCCGATCGTCACACGGCCGCGACGCCCGGGACCACGGGGACGCCCCGGAGTTTCACCGGCGGAGGATCTCAGGGTGGGGTCAGGGTCGGGTCCGGAGGCTGCTCGGGCGGCCGGGGCAGCAGTATCGAAGGCATGAACGAGGACGCTGCCCGTCCGCCCCGCCCCTGGGCGGCAGCACAGGACGCCCCGCCGCCCCCGCCGGGAGCGGCACCCACCGACCAGGCGACCCCGCCGCCCGGCGGCGGCACGCCGTTCGGCGGTCCGCCACCCGGTGGGTACGCCCCACCGCCCGGTGCCGCCGGCTTCACCACCCGGTACGGCCTGGTACGCCCCCGTGAGGGCCGCTACCTGGCCGGGGTGTGCGCCGCCATCGGCCGGGCCACGAACACCGACCCGGTGCTGTGGCGAGTGCTGCTGGCCGTGCTCGGCTTCTTCGGCGGCATCGGGATCATCGTGTACGTCGCCGGCTGGCTGATCATCCCCGGCGAGGGCGACACCGCCTCGCCGGTGGAGGCCATGCTCGGCCGGGGCCGGTCCAGCATGTCCCCGATCACGGTGATCGTGCTCGGCATCGTGGTGGCGCTCGGCTTCGCCTACGTCGTCACCGACGGGTTCCGGGCGATCCTGCTCGGCGCGGTGATCCTGATCGGCGGCGCGCTCCTGCTCAACCGCGAGCAGCGCGGCCCGGCGCAGCGGCCGGCTCAGCCGGCGCCGCCGCACGGTCCCCCGCCGGGTCCGGTACCACCGGTGGCCTGGCCCGCGCCGCCGGCCCCGGCGCCGGGCACCTGGACCGCGGCTCCCCCCGCGGCACAGTGGACCGGCACACCCGCCGGACCGGCACACCCCGCGGCGGCGCCGTCCGGCGGCATGCCCGCCGAGCCCGGCTACCCGCCGGTGTCCGCGTCCGAGCCCGGCTACCCGCCGGTGTCCGCGTCCGAGCCGGGCTACCCGCCGGCGGCGCCGTCCGAGCCGGGGCACCCGGCCACGTCCGACGCGGAGCGCGAGCCGGGCCACCCCGGGCCTACTACCGGCTACCCGACGCTGCCGGCGCCGGGCTGGCCCGCCGCGGCCGGCACCCGGCCGGGCCCGTCCGAGCCGACGACCGTCGCGATGCAGCACGTGACCGGCCCGGTCGCCGACACCGCCACCTGGCCCGCGTACGGCGCGAACCCGGCCTGGCCGGGCGCGCGGGACGCCGGGGCCCGGCTGGACGAGCCGGCCGCCGTGCCGCCGCCCGCGCCGGTGGGCGCACCGCTGCCGCCCGGCGGTTACCGGCCGCCGTTCGCCCCGCACGGCCCGTACGCCGGATCGCCGCCCGTTCCGCCGCCCTTTCCGCCACCGGTCCGGCCGCCGCGACCGCCGAAGCGGCCCAAGGAGCGCTCGCCGCTCGGCGCGATCACGTTCTCGCTGATCTTCCTGGCGCTCGGCATGGTCGCAATGCTCGACCTGCTCGACGTCTTCCCGGTCGGCGCCGCCGGCTACTTCGCCGCGGTACTCGCGACCATCGGCCTCGGTCTGCTCGTCGGCACCTGGTTCGGCCGGGCCCGCTGGCTGATCGCCCTGGGCCTGGTGACAGCGGCGGCGCTCGGCATCGCCACCGTCGCCGAGTCCTACGACCGGGTACGCGGCATCGACGGCAACGTCACCTGGGCGCCGACCGACCTGCGCGACCTGGCCGACCGGTACGAGAACAACCTCGGTGACGCGACGCTCGACCTGCGCGGGATCGACTTCGACAAGCAGGACGTCCAGGTGACCGTCGACGTGAACCTCGGCAACGCGACAGTTGTCGTACCGCCGGACGTCGACGTGACCACTGTGGCCGACGTGAACGCCGGCGACGCCACTGTCTTCGGCCGGCGCAGCGGCGGGCTCGGCGGTCGTCAGTGGGAGACCACCGACCCGGGCGCCGACGGTCCCGGTGGCGGCAAGCTGCGCCTCTACGTCCACGTGAACGCCGGCAAGCTGGAGGTGACCCGGTGAAGGCACACCGTACCGACATCGTGTCGTTCGCTTTCGGACTCGTCTTCCTCGGCCTGTCCGTCTGGTGGCTGCTGGCCCGGATCCTCGGCCTCTCCGTACCCCCGGTCGGCTGGTTCCTGGCCGGCGGGCTGGTGCTGATCGGACTGCTCGGGCTGATCGGCGCGCTGCGCTCGGGCCGTCCCCCGGAGCAGCCCACCACGCAGCCCGCGCCGGACGTCACGGTCTCGGCGCCGTACGGCTCCCCGGCCGCGGGCCCGGAGACCGCCGGCAGCGCGGAGACGACCGCCGGCCCGGAGACGCCCGACCGCGCCGACGAGTGGGCCACCGAGGCCACGACCGACTCCGCGGAACCGGCCACCCGCGAACTGCCGCCGCTCGATCCACCGGCCGACGAGGCGGCTCCGCAGCGCCGTACGCCGGGGGATCCGGCCTGACCGCGCAACTGCGGCGCCCTCCGGACGCGGCCTATGCTGGTCGGCGGAGATCTCGTCTCCGCCGGCCGGCCCGCGCACCCCGACCATGCCGGAGCCGCCGGCCGGGTCGCCGGAGCCCGCCCCGTCCGTTCGCTATCTCGTCAGGAGCCCGTCCGACATGACCCAGTCCCCCGCCGTGCGCGTCACCGCTCCCTCCGGTGCGGTCCGCATCGGCGAGCGCGCCGCCCGCACGCTCGTCAGCGAGTTCGCCCGGCGTAACGACCCGAAGGCCGGCCTGCTGGTCGGCGCGACCCCGGAGTCCGCGGTGCTGGCCGCCGCGATCGAGGCGCTGCTCCCCGGCGACCGGCTCACAGTGGTGCCGGCGGAGGGCGCCGCGGCTGCCGCGCTGCGCGAACACGTGACCGCGCAGGGCCGCTGGGTCGCCGACCGGGTACGCGTGGTCGACACCCTCGCCGAGGCGGACGCCGCCGCGGTGGTGGTCGTCGCCGAGCCGTTCACCGGCACCGCGGACGAGGCGCGCGTCGCGATCGACGGGCTGGCGAAATACCTCGCCGAGGGCGCGGTGCTGAGCGTCGCCGCGCCGCTGTTCCGCACCGAGGGCGCCGACGGCGAGCTGGACCGGCAGGGCGTGCTGCACGGCGTACGCACCGACCTGGTGCTGCGCAACACCCCGCCGGTACGCGTGCACCACCTGCGGTTCACCCCGGCGCCGGTCGCGCTCGCGGCCTCGCTGTCCCCTGCGTACCGGCCGTCGAGCGTGCCGCTGACCCGGGGCATGCACATCGACTCGAACGGGGTGGCCGCGGCCGGCATCACGCTCGGCCTGGCCGCTCTGGCCCGGGCCGCGCGGCCGAAGTCGAAGCTCTGGCTGCTGCCGGCGCTGGCCGCCGCGCCGGTGGCCGCGTTCTTCCGCGACCCGGAGCGGGACGTGCCGGAGGACCCGTCGGCGGTGGTCGCCTCGGCGGACGGTCAGGTGCTGTCCGTGCAGCGCCTTCAGGACGAGCGCTTCGGTGACGGCGAGTGGCTGCGGATCGCGGTCTTCCTGTCGGTGCTGGACGTGCACGTCAACCGCGCTCCGGTGGCCGGCAAGGTGGTCGACTACTTCGTCGCCGACGGCGGGTTCGTCAACGCCATGAAGCCGGACGCCGAGCACAACGTGGCGGCGTACACGGTGCTGGACACCGACCACGGCACCGTGGTGGTGGCGCAGCGCACCGGGCTGATCGCCCGCCGGATCGTGCAGCGGGCGCCCGTGGGTTCGCTGCTGGCCCGGGGTGAGCGCTTCGGCCTGATCCGGTTCGGCTCGCGTACCGACGTCTACCTGCCGGCCGACGCCGCGGACCCGCTCGTCGGTCCGGGCGACAAGGTGGTCGGCGGCGCGACGGTGATCGCCCGCTGGCGCTGAGCGCCGGACAGAGAGAAGGGGCGCCGCTCTCGCGGCGCCCCTTCTGTCGTTCTCGGGTCAGGCGGTACGGCGCTGGTGCAGCCAGAGCAGCGGCCCGCTGACCAGGTAGCCCACCACCACGAGGGCGAACGTGAGCCGGATGTCGACGAGCGCGCCGACCACCGGGGCCAGCCAGAGCCACGGCGGCAGCTTCAGCAGCCGGGCGAGCTTCGCGTACGGGAAGCTGGACACCATGGCGAAGGCGAGCAGCGCCACGCCGGCCACCATGACCAGGCCGGGGACCGGCACGCCGATGGCCACGGTCAGGGCGAGCACTGCCGCCGCCATGGTGGTCGGCACGCCGCAGAAGAAGCGGCCGTCCTTCGGCGAGACGTTGAACCGGGCGAGCCGGACGGCCGCGCACGCGGCGACGAGCGCGCAGGAGACCGCGGCGGCCGCCGGCGGCGCCGAACCGGCGAGCGAGGCGTAGACCACGACCGGCGCGGCGAGGCCGAACGAGCACATGTCGGCGAGCGAGTCCATCTGCGCGCCGAACGGGCTGGCCACACCGAGCTTGCGGGCCAGCGCGCCGTCGAGGCCGTCGAACGCGACGCACGCGATCAGGCAGATCGCGGCGATCTGCACCTCACCGCGCATGGCCAGGAAGATGGCCAGCATGCCGAGCATGAGGCTGCTCAGCGTGCACGCGTTGACGAGCGCGAACTTGGCCCGGCGGGCGGCGGTGCGCTCACCCGGCAGGAGCGGGATCGACATCGCCGGGGACTCGTCGTCGACGGGTGTCGCCGGGGGAAGCGCCGGGCTGATGGGCCGTACCGCTTCGATGTCGGTGTCGAGCCGGCCGTAGCGGAGGCGCTGGCGGTCGGCGTAACGGTGGTCGGGGGTGACCAGGTCGGTCCCGGAGACGGCCGCGCCGTCTCGGCGGCCCACCCGGACCAGCAGCACCTGGCGGGCGAACGTACTGCTGCGGCGCAACCTGCCCGCCCAGCGACGCCCTGCGGGGCGCGGACTGTCAGTCGTACGACGCCGGCGCCATGGGGCTCTCGGCACGTTTCCTCCATCACCGGATCGGCTGGCCGCCCACTGCGGGGCGGGTGTCCGGCTGTCTCGTGCCGGACCTTTCGGGTCCGGCAGCCCTTTTGCGGAGTACACCATTGCACAGGGGACAGGGGCTTGGCGATAGCTGCCGGCGGTACTTATATCTCCCTTAACCGCGCGAACCGCCCAGTCATTCCCATCTCGGGCCTCAACGCCCGTTTTCGTCGGTCAGCCGTACTTCCGACTGTACCGGAGGTCACCCAGGGCGGCTCGGCGAGCGATTCAGCTCACCCGCTGCCCGGTGGCCCGGGCCGCCACGTCGGTCATCGACAGACCGGTGACCTGCTCCGGGGCGAACCAGGCGGCCCGCGCGGTCGAGCCGCCGGCCAGCTCGGTCACCACCGCGTCGGTCGGCGCGTCCACCCGTACCCGGTAGATCACCCGGACGCCGTGCCAGTCCAGCGGGCGGCCCTCCGGGCCGAGCGCGGCCGGGTTGTGCAGGTTGTCCACGGCGATCAGGTCGACCACCCGGCCCAGCTGCCCGGCCTCCTCGACCAGCTCGCGCAGCAGCCCGGCGGCCGGCTGCTCGCCGTGGTCGGTGCCGCCACCGGGCAGGTGCCAGCGGCCCGCGCCCGGGTACCCGTCGGCGATCATGGTGAGCAGCACCCGGTCGGCCGGGTCGGTGACCAGCCCGTACGCGGCGAAGCGCTGCCGGCGGTCGACGGACGGCCCGGCCGGCTCGGCGGGCAGCGCCCGGGGCAGGTCGGCCGGCAGCGGAGTCACAGGCAGGCCGAGCAGCTCGGCGGTGAACGGCATCAGCTGCCGGGCGGCTGCCTCGTCGGGCGTGAACCAGCCGACCTCGTCGCTGCCACCGGCCGGCTCCGGCCGCAGCCGCCCGCCGCGCGCCTCGACCTCGAAGACCAACCGATCGGTGTGCAGCGCGATCCCCAGGTCGGCGAACGCGGCCACGTCGGCCACCGCGGCCCGGATCGCGCCGAGCGCGACGGTCAGGCCGGTCTCCTCGGCGAACTCGCGTACCACCGTGTCGGCCGGGTGCTCGGCGTGTTCGACGCCGCCGCCGGGCAACTGCCACACCCCCGGGTACGGGCACCTCGCCGAACCGCGCGCCAGCAACACCCGCCCGTCGGAGTCCCGCAGCACCCCGTAGGCCCCGACCCGCCGCCGCTGCTCCACAGCACCCTCCCCCGCCCGCGCGCCCCCGCGCACTCCCCGCGCCCCACTCCGTCGATCATGAGGTTAGCGGTACCGAGGCGGACATCTCGCGCCGTCAACTTCATGATCGCCGGGGTGGACGCCCGGAGGGCGGGGGTGGGTGGGTCAGAGGAGGTGGGCGGCCTGGACTGCTTCGGCCGTCACCTCGGTGAGGCGGTCGGTGGGGAGGGCGCCGAGTTCCTCGCGGCGGAACCAGCGGGCCTCGCAGGTCGAACCGCCGATGTCGGCAACGGTGGGCGGCGCGGGCTGGTCGACGACCACCCGGTAGAAGGCGCGTACGCCGTGCCAGTCGATCGGGTAGCCCTCCGGGCCGAGCGAGGCGGCGTCCCGGTGGCTGGCCACCCCGAGCAACTCGACCAGGCGGCCGGTCTGGCCGGTCTCCTCGACCAGTTCCCGGATCAGCGCCGCGCCCGGCTGCTCGCCGTAGTCGGTGCCGCCGCCGGGCAGGTGCCAGCAGCCGGCGCCCGGGTAGCCGTCGGACACCCGGGTCAGCAGCACCCGCTCCTCCGGGTCGGTCACCACCGCGTACGCGGCGAAACGCTGCGCCCGGTGCAGCCCGTCCGGGCCGGGGACGGCGTAGAACGAGGGGAACTCGGGCACCTCCTCCGGCACGATGTCGTCGGTGGAGGTGGGCAGGCCCAGGGCGCGTGCGGTGAACGACCGCAGCGGCAGCTCCCGGGCCTCGTCGAGGGTGAACCAGCGGGCCAGGTCGGTCGGGCGGTCGACCCGCTCGGTGAGCGTCCCGCCGCGGACCGACACGGTGTAGAGAAGCCGGTCGGTGTGGATCGTGATGTGCCGCTCGGGCAGCGCCCGCATGTCGGCGAGCACGTCCTGAAGACCGGCGACCGCCACCGAGAGCCCGGTCTCGGCAGCGGTCTCCCGGACGACCGTGTGTTTGGGGTCCTCACCGTGGTCGACCGCTCCTCCGGGGAGCGACCAGGTGCCGGGGGTGCCGGAGCGCTCCGATGCGCGGACCAGCAACACTCGGCCGTTTGAGTCAGCACAAACTGCGTATGCCGCGATCCTGCGGAGCGGCTCCAGCGAGGTGGTCACGGGAGCAAATTCTCCCCGTAGCGGGTTACCGACATCGAAAAGAGTCAGATTCCTGACTCTCCGCTGGCGTCTCAGGGGCAGCTCAGGGTAGGCGTCCGGGCGGTCACCGAGGTCGCCCGCCGCGGCGCGCGGGACCGTTGACACATGACCTTCCCGAACCCCTCCCAGGCCCCGTACAAGCAGCTCCGCCGGCCGGTCAGCGACCGCATGATCGCCGGTGTGGCGAGCGGCCTCGGCCGCTACTTCGCCGCCGACCCCACACTGATCCGGGTGATCTTCGCGACCGCCACCGTGCTCACCGGCGGGCTCGCCGCGCTCGCGTACCCGATCATGTGGTTCCTGATGCCCGAGGAGCCGGCCGGCGCGCCCGCCTGGCCGCACCCGCCGGGCACCGCGCCGGGCTGGCCGCCGGTCCCGCCGGCCGGGCCGGTCCCGCCGGCTACGCCGACCGAGCCGCGGACGCCGGGCGGGCCGCAGGCCGGCCCGCAGACGCCGCCCGCGGCCTGAGCCGCGTCACTCCCACTCGATGGTGCCCGGCGGCTTGCTCGTCACGTCCAGGACCACGCGGTTGACCTCGGCGACCTCGTTGGTGATCCGGGTGGAGATCCGGGCCACCACGTCGTAGGGCAGCCGGGACCAGTCGGCGGTCATCGCGTCCTCGCTGGAGACCGGGCGCAGCACCACCGGGTGGCCGTAGGTGCGCCCGTCGCCCTGCACCCCGACGCTGCGCACGTCGGCCAGCAGCACCACCGGGAACTGCCAGACACCCCGGTCCAGACCGGCCGCGGTCAGCTCCTGCCGGGCGATCAGGTCGGCCTTGCGGAGCACGGCGAGGCGCTCCTCGTCGACCGCGCCGATGATCCGGATGGCCAGGCCCGGACCGGGGAACGGGTGCCGCCACACCATCGCCTCGGGCAGTCCCAGCTCCAGGCCGATCGTGCGGACCTCGTCCTTGAACAGCGTGCGCAGCGGCTCGACCAGGGCGAACTTCAGGTCCTCGGGCAGGCCGCCGACGTTGTGGTGGCTCTTGATGTTGGCGGTGCCGGTGCCGCCGCCGGACTCCACCACGTCCGGGTAGAGCGTGCCCTGCACCAGGTATTCCACGTCGCCGTGCGCGGCGATCTCCCGGGCGGCGGCCTCGAAGACGCGGATGAACTCCCGGCCGATGATCTTGCGCTTCTGCTCCGGGTCGGTCACCCCGGCGAGCGCACCGAGGAACCGCTCCCGCGCGTCGACCACCTTGAGCTTGATGCCGGTCGCCGCCACGTAGTCCTTCTCGACCTGCTCGGCCTCACCGGCCCGCAGCAGCCCGTGGTCCACGAACACGCAGGTGAGCTGATCGCCCACGGCACGGTGCACGAGCGCGGCGGCGACCGCCGAGTCGACACCGCCGGAGAGGCCGCAGATGACCTCCTTGTCGCCGATCTGCTCGCGGATCCGGGCGACCTGCTCGTCGATGATGTTCGACGGCGTCCACGCCGGCTCGATGCCGGCGATGTCGTACAGGAAGCGACTGAGCATCTCCTGGCCGTGCGCGGTGTGCCCCACCTCCGGGTGGAACTGCACGCCGGCCCGGCGCCCGGCCAGATCCTCGAACGCGGCGACCGGGGCGCCCGCCGACTCGGCGGTCACGGTGAAGCCGTCCGGGGCCTCGGTGACGCAGTCGCCGTGGCTCATCCAGACCGGCAGGTCGGCCGGCAGGTCGCGCAGCAGCACACCGGGCTCGGTCAGGCGCGGGCGCAGCGGCGTGCCGCCGTACTCGCGGTTGCCGGTGCGCGCGACGGTGCCGCCGAGCGCCTGGGCCATGGCCTGGAAGCCGTAGCAGATGCCGAAGACCGGCACGCCGGCGTCGAACATCCCGGCGTCGATCTGCGGCGCGTCAGGCGCGTAGACGCTGGACGGGCCGCCGGACAGGATGATCGCGGCCGGGTTCTTGGCCAGCATCTCGGACACCGGCATGGAATGCGGGACGATCTCCGAGTAGACCTTCGCCTCGCGGACACGGCGCGCGATGAGCTGGGCGTACTGGGCTCCGAAGTCCACCACGAGGACGGGGCGAGGCGTGCTCATGTGCGCAAAGCCTACCGACAGTCACCGGCCGCGCGGACGCGCCCCGGCGGTGTGGCGGGGTGAACGTGTTAACAAGGGGCCCTTCCTCTACCGGAGGCGTTAAGAAGGGGCCCTTCCTTTCACCGCAGGGCGGCGGGGGCGTGCGCGGGGACGGCCGGCCGCCGCGGCGGGACCGGCTCGACCCGGGTGTACGCCGTGCCGAGCGCCGGGCGCGGGTCCGCCTCGCCCTTGTTCGGCCAGTACGACATGGCCCGCTCGGCCTGCGCGGTGATGGTCAGCGACGGGTTGACGCCCAGGTTCGCCGAGACCGCCGCGCCGTCCACCACGTGCAGCCCCGGGTGGCCGTACACCCGGTGCCAGGGGTCGATCACCCCCTCGTCCGGGGTGGCGCCGATGACCGCGCCGCCGAGGATGTGCGCCGTCACCGGGATGTTGAACGGCTCGGTGACCGCCCCGCCGGGGGTGCCGCCGATCTCCTCGGCGAGCAGCCGGGCCGCCGTGTTGCCGGCCGGGATCCAGGTCGGGTTGGGCGCGCCGTGGCCGGGGCCGGAGACCAGCCGCCCCTTGCGGTAGCGGGTGGTCAGCGAGTTGTCGACCGACTGCATGACGAGCGCGATCACGGTGCGCTCGGACCAGCGGCGTACCGACAGCATCCGCGCCGCCAGCACGGGCTGCCGGACGATGCTCCCGAGCCAGCGCCGGACCCGGCGGGGGCCGCCGTCGACGAGCAGCGACTGGAGCAGGCCCATCGCGTTGGAGCCCTTGCCGTAGCGGACCGGCTCGATGTGGGTCTGCGCGTCGGGGTGGAACGAGCTGGTGATCGCCACCCCCTCGGTGAAGTCGAGGCCGCGCTTCCGGGCCGCGCCGGGCGCCACCGAGGCGCCGAGGATGGCCTCGGAGTTGGTGCGGGTCAGCTCGCCCAGCCGGGGCGAGAGCGCCGGCAGGGCACCCGTCGACTTCATCTCGTGCAGCAGCCGCTGGGTGCCGAGCGCGCCGGCCGCGAACACCACCTGGTCGGCGTGGATCACCTCGCGCCGCTTGCGCAGCCAGGCGCCGGTGCGCTCGGTGTGGACCGCGTAGCCGCCGGCCGGGCCCGGGCGTACGGCGGTGACCGTGGTCAGCGGGTGCACCTGCACACCGAGGCGCTCGGCCAGCCAGAGGTAGTTCTTCACGAGCGTGTTCTTGGCGCCGTGCCGGCAGCCGGTCATGCACGACCCGCAGTGGCTGCACCCGGTGCGGTCCGGCCCGGCCCCGCCGAAGTACGGGTCGGCCACCCGCTCGCCGGGGCGCCCGATGTGCACCCCGACCGGCGTCGGGTGGTAGGTGTGCGCCACCCCCATCCGCTCGGCCACCGCGCGGACGGCCTGGTCCGCGCGGGTGTCGATCGGGTACGTGGTGACGCCGAGCATCCGCTTCGCCTGGTCGTAGTGGCGGGCCAGCTCGTCGCGCCAGTCGGTGATGTCCCGCCACTGCGGGTCGGCGTAGAACGCGTCGAGCGGCTCGTAGAGCGTGTTCGCGTAGACCAGCGAGCCGCCGCCCACCCCGGCGCCGGAGAGCACCAGCACGCCGCCGCCGGCCTTGCGGTCGGCCGAGCGCAGCAGCGTGATCCGCTGGAGCCCGAAGCAGCCGAGCCGGGGCGCCCAGAGGAACCGTCGCGCCCGCCAGGACGTACGCGGGAACTCGTCGTCGGCGAAGCGCCGCCCCGCCTCCAGGACGCCCACCGTGTAGCCCTTCTCGGCCAGCCGGAGCGCGGTGACGCTGCCGCCGAAGCCCGAACCGATGACGAGCACGTCGTAACGCATGAACGCATCATTACCGACCGGTAGCTATGGCGCCAGCAAGTGTTTTTCGCAGATCATGCAGAGCGCTCGATTCGCCGGGATTCCCGCCGCTGCAACCTCCGGCGGCCCCCGGCGCGTCGAACTCCACGGGGAGGAACGAACGTGACGAGACGACGCCTGCTGGGCCTGGCCGCACTGGTGGCGGCGCTGCTGGTGGCCACCGGAGCGGTGGTGACCACCCGGCTGGTGGCGAACCGCCCGGCCGCCCCGGCCGCCGGACCGAGCACCGCGCCGCCGGCCTCACCGACGCCCGCCCCGACCACCGCCAGCCCGGCACCCCCGCCCGGCGCCGACCTGAAGGGCCCGCTCAACCTGCTGCTCGTCGGCGTCGACACCCGGGTCAGCATCCCCGGCTGGGAGCCGCACGCCGACGCGGTGCTGCTGCTGCACGTACCGGCCGGGCTGGACAAGGCGTACCTGTTCTCGCTCCCCCGCGACCTGGTCGTGGACATCCCCGCCTACCCGAAGGCCCGCTACCCGGGCGGCCGGACCAAGCTCACCCACGCGATGAGCTACGGCAGCCGGGTGCCGGGCGACAAGCGCAACCCCAGCACCGCCCAGGGGTACGAGCTGCTGCGCACCACCGTCTCCCGCTACACCGGGCTGCGCATCGACGCCGGGGCGGTGATCACGTTCGGCGGCTTCGACAAGCTGGTGGACACGCTCGGCGGGGTGGACCTCTACGTCGACCAGCGGGTCGAGTCCCGGCACCGCCGCCCGGACGGCACCATGCGGACGCTGACCGGCGGCGGCTACACCGGGCCGCAGATGGTCTACGAGAAGGGCACCCGCCACCTGACCGGCTGGCAGGCGCTCGACTACGCGCGGCAGCGCTACACCGCGGGCGGCGACTACACCCGGCAACGGCACCAGCAGCAACTGCTCCGGGCGCTGGCCCGCAAGATCCTCGACCAGGGCACGGCCCGCGACCCGCAGCGGGTCGAGCAGGTGGTGGCCGCGCTGGGCAAGACCCTGGTGTACGCCGGGGGCGGCCGGAAGCTGATCGACTACGCGTACGTCCTGGGTGGCCTGCCGGCCGACCGGCTCACGCTCGTCGTGCTGCCCGGCGCCGGGGTGAGCAGCGGCGGCGCGTACCGGGGTGAGCAGCTCAAGCCGCTCGGCCGCGACTTCCTCACCGCGCTGCGCGGCGGGCGGGCCGACGCGTTCCTGGCCGCCCACCCGTCGCTGCGCGTCAAGAACTAGAGGCCCTACAGCGGCTTCGGGGCGGGCGGGCGCTCGGTGCCGTACAGCCACGGGTCGAAGACCTTCGCCAGCTTCTTGCCGGAGATCCGCTCGGCCAGCGCGACGAAGTCGGCGGTGGTGGCGTTGCCGTTCTTCCGCTCCGCCGCCCAGGTGCGCAGGATGGTGAAGAACGCGGTGTCGCCCACCGCCACCCGCAGCGCGTGCACGGTCATCCCGCCCCGGTCGTAGACCGAGCGGCTGAACAGGTTCGCCACGCCCGGCTTGCCCGGCGGCGTACGCCACACCTGACCGCCGGCGTTCGCGTACCTCTGCTCGAACATGCGCTGAACCGTGGTCGAGCCGCTGTGCTCGGCCCACAGCCACTCGGCGTACGTGGCCAGCCCTTCGTTGAGCCAGATGTCCTGCCAGCGCTGGATCGACACGCTGTTGCCGTACCACTGGTGGGCCAGCTCGTGCGCGACCACGCCGGTGTTGTCGCCCTGCCGGAAGAAGCTCGCCGAGTAGACCGGCCGGCTCTGCGTCTCCAGCGCGTACCGGATGCGTTCGTCGGCGATCACCACGCCGCCGTACGAATCGAACGGGTACGGCCCGAAGACGCTCTCCAGGTAGTCGGCGACCTCGACCGTGCGCGCGACGGACCGGTCCGGCGCCCCCTGGGCGACCTGCGTGGTGACCGCGCTGTAGACCGGCCGTCCCTTGTGCTGCCCGGTGGTGACCCGGAACTTCCCGATCGCCACGGTGGTCAGGTAACTGGCGGCCGGCGCGGTCTCCGACCACTTCCAGGTGGTCCAGGCGCCGCTGGTCGCCTTCCCCTTCGGCACGCCGTTGGAGACCGCCGTCAGTCCCTTCGGGACGGTGATCTCCATGTCGTAGGTGGCCTTGTCCGACGGGTGGTCGTTGACCGGGAACCAGGTGCTCGCCGACTCCGGCTGCCCGAGTGCGATCGCCCCGTCGACGGTGTGCAGCCAGCCGCCCTCGCCCAGCGCCTCGGTACGCAGCGCCTCCGGCCTGCCGTCGTACCGGATCTCGGCGGTGAACCCGTTGCCGGAGGTCAGCCCGATCGCCGGGGTGATCACCAGCTCGTCCTCGGTGCGGCTGTGCCGGGCGGCGGTGCCGTCCACAGTCACCGAGCGGACGGTCAGCCCGGCCAGGTCCAGGTTGAACGCGGACAGGTCGGCGGTCGCGGTGGCCCGCAGCGTGGTGGTGCCGCTGAGCTTGTCCGTCTCCGGGTCGTAGCGCACCTTCACCGTGTAGTGCGCGACGTCGTACCCGCCGTTGCCGTAGCTCGGGAAGTACGCGTCGCCGGCTCCGGCCGCGCCCGGCGCGAAGCTGCGCGAGGTCGCCGGCGCGGGACCGGCCGGGGACGACGGGCCCGGGTCCGGCTCGGCCGAACCACAGCCGGCCAGCAGCAGCGTGCCGCAGGTCAGCAACCCGATCCGTCGTCGTGCGCCGCGCCGCGTCATCGCCTCGATCCCTCCCGGGGCCCGTTCGGCGGCCCCGCCCACGGGCCGCTCCGACCGCGGCAGCCTACCCAGCGGCGGTCACGCGTGCGTCACGGCAGTCCCGGTGGCGTGCCCCCGACCAGCCAGGCGTCCAGCAGCGCCCGCAGCGGCCGCCCGGACGTTCGTTCGGCGTACCCGATGAAATCGGCAGTGGTGACGTTGCCGTCGCGGTGCTGCGCCAGCCATCCGCGCAGCACCCGGTAGAACGCCTCGTCGCCCACCGCGCGGCGCAGCGCGTGCACCGCGAGCGCGCCCCGCTGGTAGACCGCGTCGCCGAACATCCCGGCCCGGCCCGGGTCGACTGTGGGCCTCGACCAGTCGGTGGCCGCGTAGCGCTCGACGACGGTCTGCGCCACTGTGCGCCCGCCGTCGTGCTCGGCCCAGAGCCATTCGGCGTACGTGGCGAAGCCCTCGTTGAGCCAGATGTCGCTCCACCGGGCCACCGAGACGCTGTCGCCGAACCACTGGTGCGCCAGCTCGTGCGCGACCACCTCGGTGTTCGGCCGGTCCCCGCGGAAGAACGCCGGTCCGTAGACCGGACGGCTCTGCGTCTCCAGCGCGTACCGGATGCGTTCGTCGGCGACCACCACGCCGCCGTACGCCTCGAACGGGTACGGGCCGAAGCGCGCGGCCAGGAAGTCGGCGACCTCGCCGGTGCGGGCCACCGACGCGGCGGCCGGCCCGTCCGCGGGCAGCGCCGCGGCGACGGCGGTGACGAGCGGCTTGCCGGCGTGGGTGCCGCTGCTGACCCGGTAGTCGCCGATCACCAGCGTGCTCAGGTAGCTGGCCATCGGCGCGCGTTCCGCCCAGCGCCAGGTGGTCCAGCCGCCGCTCGACGTCCTCCCCTCCGGCACGCCGTTCGACAGCGCGGCGAGGCCGTCCGGCACGGTGACCGCGAGGTCGTAGGTGGCCTTGTCCGACGGGTGGTCGTTGACCGGGTACCAGGTGCTCGCCGACTCCGGCTGACCGAGCGCTATCGCACCGTCCGGTGTGGCGTGGAATCCGCCGTCCCCCAGCTCGGCGTTCGGCAGCGGCTCCGGCACCCCGCCGTACGTGACCTCGACAGTGAACCGCCGCCCGGACGGCAGCCCGCCCGACGGGGTGACGATCAGCTCGGCGACGTCGTGGCGGTGCTTCACCGCCTCGCCGTCCACCCGCACCCGCTCGACGTCCAGCCCGGCCAGGTCGAGCTGGAACCGGGACAGCGCCCGGGTGGCGGTGACGGTCAGCGTCGCGGTGCCGGTGAGCCGGTCGCTCGCGGGGTCGTAGCGCACGTCCAGCGCGTAGTGGCCCACGTCGTAGCCGCCGTTGCCGGCCCCCGGCACGTACGGGTCACCGGCGTCCGCCGCGCCCGGCCGGAACCCGTTGTCGTCGCCGCCGGTGCATCCGCTCAGCGCGAGCGCCGCCGCCACCAGCCCTGCCGCCCAGACCCGCCCCCGTCTCACCCGGCGAGCCTAGACGCGCGACGGCGCGGGCGGGGCCGGAACTCGTCCGGGCCGCCGCCCGCGCCGTCGCGCGGTGCTCAGCCGATGCTCAGCGGCGCTCAGCGGTCGAGGACCAGCCCGACCTTCTGGAACTCCTTCAGGTCGCGGTAGCCGCACTTGGCCATCGCGCGGCGCAGGCCGCCGAAGAGGTTGAGCTGGCCGTCCGGCTCGTCGGCCGGGCCGAACAGCAGCTTCTCCATCGAGCCGAGCGGCTCACCGGCCACCTCGAACGCCCCACGGGGCAGCGACGGGTGGCTGGCCGCGGAGTGCCACCAGGCGCCCCCGGCCGGCGCCTCCTCGCACAACGACAGTGGCTCGCCGAGCATCACCGCGTCCGCGCCGCAGCCGAGCGCCTTGGCGATGTCGCCGGAGGTCTGCATGTCGCCGTCGGCGATCAGGTGCACGTACCGGCCGCCGGTCTCGTCCAGGTAGTCGCGGCGGGCAGCGGCGGCGTCGGCGATGGCGGTGGCCATCGGCACCCGGATGCCGAGCACCGACTCGGTGGTCGACCAGTCGTCGCCGCCGATGCCCACGATCACACCGGCCGCGCCGGTACGCATCAGGTGCAGCGCGGTCTTGTAGTCGGTGCACCCGCCGACGACGACCGGCAGGTCCAGGTCGGCGATGAACTCCTTGAGGTTGAGCGGCTCGTCGGTGGTGGAGACGTGCTCGGCCGAGACGAGCGTGCCCTGGATGACCAGGATGTCCACGCCGGCGTCGAGGATCACCGGGGCCAGCGCCAGGGTGTGCTGCGGGGAGACCCGTACCGCCACCGTGCCGCCGCCCTCACGCAGCTCGCGGACCCGCTCGGCGATCAGGTCGGGGCGGATCGGCTCGGCGTAGACCTCCTGGAGGCGCTTGGTCGCCCGCGCGTCCTCGCCGAGACCGGCCAGCTCCTCCAGGATCTTGGCCGGGTTCTCGTACCGGGTCCAGAGGCCCTCGACGTTGAGCACGCCGAGGCCGCCGAGCTGGCCGAGCCGGACCGCCGAGGCGGGGCTCATGGTCGCGTCCGAGGGGTGCGCGACGCAGGGGATGCCGAACTGGTACGCGTCGAGCTGCCACGCGGTGGAGACGTCGTCGACGTCCCGGGTGCGGCGGCTCGGCACGATGGCGATGTCGTCCAGGTGGTAGCCGCGCTGCGCGGTCTTGCCCAGCCCGATCTCGACCACGTCACGCATGGGGGACTCCAGGTGGTTTGGGGGTGGTGGTTCAGCGGGAGTGGTAGTTGGGCGCCTCGACGGTCATCTGGATGTCGTGCGGGTGGCTCTCCTTGAGCCCGGCCGCGGTGATCCGGATGAGCTGGCCGCGCCGGTGCAGCTCCGGGATGCTCTCCGCGCCCACGTACCCCATCGCGGCGCGCAGCCCGCCGATGAGCTGGTGGGCGACGGCGGAGAGCGGCCCCCGGTAGGGCACCTGACCCTCGACGCCCTCCGGGACGAGCTTGTCCTCGGCGAGCACGTCCTGCTGGAAGTAGCGGTCCTTGGAGTAGGACTTGCCCTGGCCGCGCGACTGCATCGCGCCGAGCGAGCCCATCCCCCGGTACGCCTTGTACTGCTTGCCGTTGATGAAGATCAGCTCGCCGGGGCTCTCCTCGCAGCCGGCGAGCAGGCTGCCGAGCATCACCGTGTCGGCGCCGGCGACGAGCGCCTTGGCGATGTCGCCCGAGTACTGGATACCGCCGTCACCGATCACCGGCACACCGGCCGGGCCGGCGGCGCGGGCCGCCTCCATGATCGCGGTGATCTGCGGTACGCCCACACCGGCCACGATCCGGGTGGTGCAGATGGCGCCCGGGCCGACGCCCACCTTCACGCCGTCCGCGCCGGCCTCGACGAGCGCCTTCGCGCCCGCGTACGTGGCGATGTTGCCGCCCACGATGTCGATGGTGACGTCCCGCTTGAGCCGGGCGACCATCTCCAGCACGGCGCGCTGGTGGCCGTGCGCGGTGTCGACGATGACGACGTCCACGCCGGCGTCGACCAGGGCACGGGCGCGCTTGTAGCCGTCCTCGCCGACACCGACCGCGGCGGCGACCCGGAGCCGGCCCGCGTCGTCCTTGGTGGCGTTCGGGTACTGCTCGCTCTTGGTGAAGTCCTTGACCGTGATCAGGCCGCGCAGCTTGCCGCCCGCGTCCACGATCGGCAGCTTCTCGATCTTGTGCTGGCGCAGCAGGCCGAGCGCGTCGTCCTTGCTCACGCCGACCGGGGCGGTGATCAGCGGGGTGCGGGTCATGATCTCGCGCACCGGCGTGGCCGGGTCGGAGACGAACCGCATGTCGCGGTTGGTGACGATGCCGACCAGCTGGCCCTGCCCGTCCACCACCGGCACGCCGGAGATGCGGTAGCGCCCGCAGAGCGCGTCGACCTCGCGCAGCGTGTCGTCCGGGCTGGCGGTCACCGGGTTGGTGATCATGCCGGACTCGGAGCGCTTCACCAGGTCGACCTGGAGCGCCTGGTCCTCGACGGAGAGGTTGCGGTGCAGCACGCCGATGCCGCCCTGGCGGGCCATGGCGATCGCCATCCGCGCCTCGGTGACGGTGTCCATCGCGCTGGACAGCAGCGGCACGGTCAGCTCGATGTTGCGGGTGAGGCGGGTGCGGGTGTTGACGCGGCTGGGCACGACGTCCGACTCGCCCGGCTGGAGCAGGACGTCGTCGAAGGTCAGCCCGAGCGGCACCACCCGGGCCGAACCGGCCGGCAGCTCGGGCAGATGGCCACCCAACTCCCCGCCGTCGGTGCCGGCCGGGATCTCGGTGCTGGGCGAATTCTCCACGATTGCTCCCCTGAGCTGGTCGTACGGGCTGCAGCGAGGCGGCGCGCGGGGGCACCGGCAGGCGCCTGGTGACGGCGCGTCGCCTCATCGTACCCACTTGCCCGTCCGCGCCCGGGAAGCGGCGGGCCCGAGGGTAGGCCGGGCCACAGCACGGGCTGGGGCGGGCTTTCCTGCGGCGCGGGGTCTACGGTGAAGGGGTGCACGACGAGCCCATCGACCCGTTCAACGGCGACCCGGCCGATCCGGCTGCCGGCCTGCACGATCCCGGCGACGACGACGCGCTCGACCCGCTGAGCGAGGTCGAGCGCCAGGACGTCCTGGAGGATCTCGCCGATCTGGAGATCTACCAGGCGTTGCTCCAGCCGATCGGCGTGCGCGGCCTGGTGATCGAGTGCGAGGACTGCCGCGAGCCGCACTACTTCGACTGGGACCTGCTGCGCGGCAACCTGCGCCACCTGCTCAACTCGGGGCGTCCCCGGGTGCACGAGCCGGCCTACGACCCCGACCCGGACCACTACGTGAGCTGGGACTACGCCCGCGGCTACGCGGACGGCGTGCACGACACGCTCACCGAGGGCACCGACGACTCCGCGCAGGAGTGATCCCCGCGCGGGTCAGGCGACCAGGCCGGCCCGGAACCCGGCCGCCACGGCGTGCGCCCGGTCGCGCGCGCCGAGCTTGCGGAACAGCCGCCGGGCGTGCGTCTTGACCGTGTCCTCGGAGACGAACAGCTCCCGCCCGATCTCCGCGTTGCTCTTGCCCTCGGCCATGCCGAGCAGCACCTGAAGCTCCCGCTCGGTCAGCCCGATCGCGCTGCGCGGCGACCGCGCCGGCCGCTGGGCCGCACCGGGCCGGGGCGCCTCCGCGCCGTCGGCCGCCGCCGGGTCGTCCGGGTCCTCACCCCGCTGCACGGGCACCACTGTGGGCAGGCCCGCCGCGTCCACCGGCGCCGTCGCCGGCCAGCCGGGCCCACCCTGGGTACGCCCCGGCGCCGCCGGCCGGGTCGGCCCGCCCACAGCCGCCGCGTCCCGGGCGGTGTCCGCCACCCGGTGCCTGTTGCTCCGCCCGGGGGCGGAGAGCAGCAGCAGCGCCTTGGCGACCGCGCTGGTCAGGTCGTGGTCGGCGTTCTGGATCAGTCCGCGCGCCCCGGCGCTGATGGTGGCCGCCGCCGACTCCGACTCCTCGGCGCCGAGCAGCAGCACCGCAGCCTGCGGGGCACGGGCCAGCACCCGCCGGACGAAGCCGGCGCTGTCCGGACGGGTCAGGGCGGTGTCGGCGAGCACCACGTCCACCGGGCGCTCGGCGAGCCGCAACATCACCTCCGGATCGGAGACGGCCGTCCGGACGACGCCGGACAGCCCGAGCCGCGCCGCCGCGGAGGTCAGATGCTGGGCCGCCAATGGTGTCCGAACGCACACAAGAACACTACGCACAGTGGTCTCCTCTCCGACTCAGAGCAGACCATGCGGAGGTGGGCTCGGGAGGGGGTTCCGGGCAATCATCCGAACTTTTCCGACAGATGGGGCATATGCCGCCGAGTGTCCGAGGTTTTCGATCACAGATGTGTGAGCCGCGGACCGCTCGGGTACCGAGGGGTTCATCCGGAACCGGCATCCCGCGCGGACCGCCGCCCGGTAGCTGGCAACGAACATTCTCCGCGGTGCCGCGCGGGAGGAGGGGTGCTGATGTCGAACGTACGTAGGCTGCCTGGACCGATCGACGAGCTCTGGGACTGGCAGCGGCTCGGAGCCTGCCGTGGCCGCGACAGCGCGCAGTTCTTCCACCCGGACGGCGAGCGCGGCTCCTCCCGGCTGCGCCGCGAGATGGGTGCCAAGTCGGTCTGCCGCGCCTGCCCGGTACGCGCCGAGTGCGCCGCCCACGCGCTCTCCGTACGCGAGCCGTACGGCGTCTGGGGCGGGTTCAGCGAGTCCGAGCGGCTGCGGCTGCTCGCCCTCGGCTGGGAGGACCTGGCCGACCGCCGGCAGACCAAGGTGGACATCGCCCGGCTGGAGGCGCGCCTCGGCCGGCCGCACAACACCGCCGTGCCGGACCAGCGCAAGGTCGCCTGACCGGCTTCACGACCCCCGACGCCGCGCCCCGGACCCCGGGGCGCGGCGTCGTGTCGTCCCGCCCCGGCCCCCCGCGTGATCAACACCAGCTCGGCGAAATGGCCATATCGCGGAGCCTCTGATGCCACCACTTCGGGGAACTGGTGTTGATCTTTCGGGGTGGGGCGGTCGTCAGGTGACCGTGACCCGCACTGTGTGCCAGCCGGTCGCGCCGTCCGGGGCGACCGGGGCGCGCTGTTCCGTCTGGGTCTCACCGGTCGTGTCGGTCGCCCGCACCTGGAGCGCGTGCTCGCCCGGCGTCGCGTCCCACCGCCAGGACCACTGCACCCAGGTGTCCGCCGACACCGCCGGGGCCGGCGTCGCCTCCTGCCAGGGGCCGCCGTCGACGCGTACCTCGACGCGACGGATGCCGCGGTGCTGCGCCCACGCCACACCGGCCACGATCACCGGGCCGGCGGCCGGGCGGCTGCGGGGCCGGGGCGTGTCGATCCGGGACTGCGTCTTGATCGGGCCCTGCACGGACCAGCCGCGCGGCACCCAGTACGCGTCGAAGTCGGCGAAGCTGGTCAGCTCCAGCTCGGTGAGCCACTTGCAGGCCGACACGTACCCGTAGAGGCCCGGCACCACCATCCGCACCGGGAAGCCGTGCTGGATCGGCAGCGGCTCGCCGTTCATGCCGACCGCGAGCAGCGCGTCCCGCCCGTCGCGCAGCACCGAGGTGGGCGTGCCGCAGGTCCACCCGTCGACCGCGCGGCCCACCACCTGGTCCGCGCCCTCCTCCGGGCCGGCCTCGTCGAGCAGTTCCTTGATCGGTACGCCGAGCCAGCGCGCGTTGCCGATCAGGTCGCCGCCCACCTCGTTGGAGACGCAGGCGAGCGTCACGTACCGCTCGACCATCGGGCGGGCCAGCAGGTCGTCGAAGCTCAGCTCGATCGGGTTGCGCACCCGCCCGTGGATCCGCAGCCGCCAGGTGGCCGGGTCCACCTGCGGCACCACCAGCGCCGTGTCGATCCGGTAGAACTCCCGGTTCGGCGTCACGTACGGCGCGAGCCGGGGCAGTGACAGGTCGGCTCCGGCCGGCACCTGCGGGGCGGGCGCGGCCGGGGCGGGCAGCGTCACCGCCTCCCGGGCCGCCGACACGCCGCGCCGCCCGGCCAGCCAGTGCCCGCCCAGCCCGGCCACCGCCGCAGCGCCGGTGAGCAGCCCGGCGCCGCGCAGGAACCGCCGCCGCGACTCCGCGTCATCGTCGTGCCGTACCGGCTCCCAGCCGCCCGGGGTCTTCTCCTCCCCCGCGAGCGCGGCGACCGCCGGAGGCGGCGCCGACGGCGGCCGGTCCGCCGCGTCGGCCCGGTCGCGCCCGGCCTGCTCCCGGCGTGCCGGGCCGGCGCCCAGCGGTCCGGCCACGAACGCCCAGAGCGTCAGCGCGCCGAGTCCGCCGCCGGCCAGGGAGGGCAGCGCGTCGAACGCGTCAGCGCCGGCCCGGGTCAGCGCGGCGGCGACGCCGAGCACGGCGAACGCGGCGACGCCGGCCAGGCCGATCACCAGCCGCCGGGCCGCCGCCAGGCCGAGCAGCGCCCCGAAGGCGGCCAGCAGCAGCGCCGTCCCGACCAGCAGGGCGATCTTGTCGTACGTACCGAAGACGTCGATGGCGAACTGCTTGACCGGCTCGGGTACGAGGTCGACGACGAGTCCGCCGACGGCGACGAGCGGCGCGGACCGGGGACCGGTCAGGACCGCCACGGGCTCGGCGGTGCCGAGTGCCACCACGGCGGCGACGACACCGGCCAGTGCCGCGCGGCGGCGGGAGAGGGTGCTCACGGCGTCCAGTCTGGTCGACCCGCCGGCCCGGCTGCCAATGTCGTCAGCGTTCCGTAAGGGCATACGCGTCAGGGCACACCACCGGGTCGGCGGTGTGCCCTGACGTCGGGCCGTGCGGTCGGGTCAGAAGCCCGGGCCGTGCTGGTGGCCGTGACCGTGCGAGTGGCCGTGGCCACCGGCGGCCGGCTCCGGCTCGGCCGGCTTCTCCACCACGAGGCTCTCGGTGGTGAGCAGCAGGCCGGCGATCGAGGCGGCGTTGCTGACCGCGTTGCGGGTCACCTTCACCGGGTCGATGATGCCGGACTTGGCCAGGTCGACGTACTCGCCGGTGGCGGCGTCGAGGCCGTGACCCCAGTCCTGGGCGACGACCTTCTGCACCACCACGTAGCCGTCGTGGCCGGCGTTCTGGGCGATCCAGCGCAGCGGCTCGACGAGCGCCTTGCGCACGATCGAGACGCCGACCTTCTCGTCACCGGTGAAGCCCAGGTCGTCGTCGAGCGCCGGCAGGATCTGGGCCAGGGCGGCACCGCCACCCGGGACCGTGCCCTCCTCGACCGCGGCCTTGGTCGCGGCGATGGCGTCCTCGATGCGGTGCTTGCGCTCCTTCATCTCGACCTCGGTGGCCGCGCCGACCTTGATCACGGCGATGCCGCCGGAGAGCTTCGCCAGCCGCTCGGCCAGCTTCTCTCGGTCCCACTCGGAGTCGGAGGCCTCGATCTCCTTGCGGATCTGCGCGACCCGGTCGGCGACCTCGGAGGCCTGCCCGCCACCGTCGACGACTGTGGTGTTCTCCTTGTCGACCACGACGCGACGGGCGGTGCCGAGCACCTCCAGGCCGACCTGGTCGAGCTTGTAGCCCAGCTCCGGGGCGACCAGCTCGGCGCCGGTCAGGATCGCCATGTCCTGGAGCATCGCCTTGCGGCGGTCGCCGAAGCCGGGGGCCTTGACGGCGCAGACCTTGACGGTCTTGCGCAGCGCGTTGACCACGAGCGTGGACAGGGCCTGGCCCTCGACGTCCTCAGCGACGATGAGCAGCGGCTTGTTGTTCTGGAGAACCTTCTCCAGCAGCGGCAGCAGCTCCTCGATCGCCGAGATCTTCTGGGTGGTGATCAGGATGTACGGGTCCTCCAGGACCGCCTCCTGCGCCTCCAGGTCGGTGACGAAGTTCGGCGAGATGAAGCCCTTGTCGAACTGGAGACCCTCGGTCACCTCCAGCTCGGTGGTGAGCGCGGAGCCCTCCTCGACGGTGATGACGCCGTCGCGGCCGACCTTCTCCATCGCCTCGGCGATCAGGTCGCCGATGGCGGCGTCCTGCGCGGAGACGGTCGCGACGTGCGCGATCGACTCCTTGCCGGCGACCTCGACGGCCTTGCCGAGCAGCGCCTCGGAGACCTTGGCGGCCGCCGCGTCGATGCCCCGCTTCAGGCCGGTCGGGTTGGTGCCGGCGGCCACGTTGCGCAGGCCCTCGCGGACCATGGCCTGGGCCAGCACGGTGGCGGTGGTGGTCCCGTCGCCGGCGACGTCGTTGGTCTTGGTCGCCACCTCCTTGACCAGCTGCGCGCCGAGGTTCTCGTACGGGTTGGTGAGCTCGATCTCCTTGGCGATGGTCACGCCGTCGTTGGTGATCGTGGGCGCACCGAACTTCTTGTCCAGGACGACGTTGCGCCCGCGCGGGCCGAGGGTGACCTTCACCGCGTCCGCGAGGGCGTTGACACCGTGCTCGAGCAGGTGCCGGGCGTCGTCCGAGAAGCTGAGGATCTTCGCCATCAGTATCCCTTCGAAGCGACGTTGCCCCGGCCCGGCGAGCCGGACCGGGGCAACGACACTGATCGGTTGCTTACTTCTCGATGACCGCGAGGACGTCGCGGGCGGAGAGCACCAGGTACTCCTCGCCGGCGTACTTGACCTCGGTGCCGCCGTACTTCGAGTAGAGGACGGTGTCGCCGACCTTCACGTCGATCGGCACGCGGTTGCCCTTGTCGTCGATCCGGCCCGGGCCGACAGCGAGGACGGTGCCCTCCTGCGGCTTCTCCTTGGCGGTGTCGGGGATCACGATGCCCGAGGCGGTGGTGGTCTCGGCCTCGTTCGCCTGGACCACGATGCGGTCCTCGAGCGGCTTGATCGCAACCTTGGTCGCGGTAGTCACGGGCATACCCTCCCGGGTACTTGGTGTCGTTGCCGGCCGGCATGCCGACCAGCGTCAATCTGCCACATGCCACCGGGCGGGGCCGTCGTCGCGGGTGCCGGTCCGCCTGGCGCTCAACCCCCGGGCACGAGGCTCGGGCGTTGGCACCCTCAGGGTGAGAGTGCTAATCGCAGGTTATTCCTCGGCTAGCACTCCGTCAAGGAGAGTGCCAACGCGTCGCCCTCCGTGTCGCGCCGGAACCGGGCCGGGAGAATGAGCGCGTGGATCTCGACCAGCTCGCCGCGCTGCGTACCCCCGAGGGGTCGGCCGCGCTCGCCGCGGCCGAACGGGTGGCCGGCGGCGACCCGCTGGCGGCGGCTGCCGCGCTGCGTTCGGCCGGAATCCCCGGCGGGCTCGCGGCGGCCGCACTCACCCAGGCCGAGCTGCGCCGCCGGGCGGCCGGCAAGTTCGGCGCGGCGGCGGCCGGGATGTTCCTCACCCGGGCCGGGCTGGAGCAGGCCACCCGCCGCGCGGTCGCCGACCGGCGCGCCGCGCGGCTGCGGGCCGCGGGTGTGACCACGCTGGCCGACCTGGGGTGCGGGCTGGGGGCCGACGCGCTCGCCGCGGCTCGCGCCGGCATCCGGGTGTACGCGGTGGAGGCCGACCCGGTGACCGCCGCGATGGCCGCCGCGAACGCCGAGGCGGCCGGGCTGACCGACCTGGTGACCGTCGAACGCGGTGACGCCACGGCGTTCGACGCGACAGGGGTCGACGCCGTGTTCTGCGATCCGGCGCGGCGGCGGGCCGGCACCGGGCGGCGTGTGTTCGACCCGAACGCCTACTCGCCGCCGTGGGACTTCGTCACCGGCCTGGCCGCGCGCGTGCCGCGCACAGTGGTGAAGGTGGCGCCCGGGCTGGACCACGCGCTGATCCCGGCCGGCGCCGAGGCGGAGTGGGTGAGCGTGGACGGCGACCTGGTCGAGGCCGCGCTCTGGTGCGGCGAGCTGGCCGAGGTCCCACGCCGCGCCACCCTGCTGCGCGAGAAGGAAGGGCCCCTTCTTAACGCCTCCGGTAGTAAAAGGGGCCCTTCCTATCACCTCACCGGGACCGGTGCGCAGGAGGCGCCGGTGGGACCGGTGCGGCGGTTCCTCTACGACCCGGATCCGGCCGTGGTGCGCGCGCACCTGGTCGCCGAGCTGGCCGCCGACCTCGACGCCACGCTCGCCGACCCGTCGATCGCCTACCTGTACGCCGACGAGGCCCGGCCCACGCCGTTCGCCCGCTGCCTGGAGATCACCGACGTGCTGCCGTTCTCGCTGAAGCGGCTGCGCGCCCTGCTGCGGGAGCGGCGCGTCGGCCGGGTCGAGATCCGCAAGCGCGGCTCGGCGCTGGAGCCGGAGAAGCTGCGCCGCGACCTGCGGCTGTCCGGTGACGAGGCGGCCGGTCTGGCGCTGACCCGGGTGGCCGGCGACCCCACTGTGCTCGTCTGCCGGCCGGTTCCGCCCGGCGGTTGACCCCGGCTCACGTTTCCGGCTCGCGGTGTCGCGGCGCGCGGGTTAGCTTGAGCCCGTGGCGGGCCCTGGCACTCCGGCGATCGCGTTGCTGAGCAAGCGGAAGATCGCCCACAGCACCCACACCTACGACGTCTCGCCGGACGCGCCGAACTACGGCGCGCTCGTGGCGACCGCGCTCGGCGTGGCGCCGGAGCGCGTGTTCAAGTCGCTCGTCACCGAGGTCGACGGCGGGCTGACGGTGGCGGTGGTGCCGGTGACCGGCGAGCTGGACCTGAAGGCGCTCGCCGCCGCGGCCGGCGGCAAGCGGGCGACGATGGCGGAGCGCACGACGGCCGAGCGGGCGACCGGATACGTCCGCGGCGGCATCAGCCCGCTCGGGCAGCGCAAGCGGCTACCGACTGTCATCGACGCCTCCGCGCTGACGCACCCGACGGTGTACGTCTCGGCGGGTCGCCGGGGGTTGCAGGTGCAGCTCGCGCCGACGGATCTGGTGGCGCTCACCGGGGCGACGACGGCGTCGATCGCCACTGCCTGAGCGGCTCGTGACGGTACGTGTGGGAGCGTTTCCGGAACGCGCTCTCCCGGCGGTGTCCCGCGGGTGACAACCGCGTTGCTGAATTGTTACCGCCGCCAACAAACTTCCGACCTCGGCAGTCTTGCGGCGCATGGGAAGCGGGGAATACGTTGCCGGGCACAACAAAACATCACCACTCCCCCACCTCCGAAAGGACCCTGCACATGCGCAAGGGCTTCCTCACCTTCGCGGCCGTCGGTCTTCTCGCGACCGGCAGCATGGCCGCCTGCGGTGACAACGGCGGTTCTTCCGACGAGGCCGGCGGCTCCAACGCCAAGAAGCCGAAGATCGGCGTGATCCTGCCGGACAGCAAGTCCTCCGCCCGCTGGGAGGGCGCGGACCGCAAGTACCTCAAGGCGGCGTTCGACGCGGCCGGCGTCGAGTCCGACATCCAGAACGCGCAGAACGACAAGACCGCGTTCCAGACCATCGCCGACCAGATGATCACCAACGGCGTCAACGTCCTGATGATCGTCAACCTGGACTCCGGCACCGGCAAGGCCGTGCTCGACAAGGCCAAGTCGCAGGGCGTCGCGACCATCGACTACGACCGGCTGACCCTGGGCGGCTCCGCCCAGTACTACGTCAGCTTCGACAACGAGGCGGTCGGCAAGCTCCAGGGCGAGGGCCTGAGCAAGTGCCTGACCGACAAGGGCGTCAAGAACCCGTCGATCGCGTACCTCAACGGCTCGCCGACCGACAACAACGCCACCCTGTTCAAGAACGGGTACGACTCGGTGCTCAAGCCGAAGTTCGACTCGAAGGAGTACACCAAGGTCGCCGACGACTCGGTGCCGGCCTGGGACAACGCGCAGGCCGCCACGATCTTCGAGCAGCAGCTGACCAAGGCCGGCGGCAAGATCGACGGCGTGCTCGCCGCCAACGACGGTCTCGGCAACGCGGCCATCTCGGTGCTGAAGAAGAACAAGCTCAACGGCAAGGTTCCGGTGACCGGTCAGGACGCCACCAAGGAGGGCCTGCAGAACATCCTCGCCGGTGACCAGTGCATGACTGTCTACAAGGCGGTCAAGAAGGAGGCGGACGCCGCCGCCGAGCTGGCCATCGCGCTCGCCAAGGGTGAGCGGAAGGACACCGGCCAGACGGTCAAGGACCCGGAGGGCGGCCGGGACGTGCCGTCGGTGCTGCTGGAGCCCAAGGCCATCTACAAGGACAACGTCAAGGACGTGGTGGCCGACGGATACGTCACCAAGGAAGAGCTCTGCACCGATGCCTTCGCGAAGCTCTGCACCGACGCCGGCGTGAGCTGACCCACCCGCCTCAGGCGGCGCCGCCCGGCACGGGGTTTCCCGTGCCGGGCGGCGCCCGCGCCGGACGGGATCCGAGACCTCCCTCCGCCCAAAGGAGAACCCCGTGTCCGCAACCCCCCTGCTGGAGCTACGCGGGATCGACAAGAGCTTCGGTCCCGTCCAGGTGCTGCGTGACGTCGCCTTCGCCGCGCACGCCGGCGAGGTGACCGCGCTGGTCGGCGACAACGGCGCCGGCAAGTCGACCCTGGTCAAGTGCATCAGCGGCATCCACCCCACCGACGCCGGCGAGTTCGTCTTCGACGGCCGCCCGGTGACCATCAACAGCCCTCGGGACGCCGCCGCGCTCGGGATCGAGGTCGTCTACCAGGACCTCGCGCTCTGCGACAACCTCGACATCGTGCAGAACATGTTCCTCGGCCGGGAGAAGCGCAGCGGCATCGTGCTCGACGAGCCGACCATGGAGCAGATGGCCGCCGAGACGCTCGCCGGCCTGAGCGTGCGCACCGTGAAGTCGCTGCGCCAGCACGTGGCCAGCCTCTCCGGCGGCCAGCGGCAGACCGTGGCCATCGCCAAGGCCGTGCTCTGGAACAGCCGGCTCGTCATCCTGGACGAGCCGACCGCCGCACTCGGCGTCGCGCAGACCGCCCAGGTGCTGGAGCTGGTCCGCCGGCTGGCCGACAACGGCCTGGCCGTGGTGCTCATCTCGCACAACATGAACGACGTCTTCGCCGTCTCCGACCGGATCGCCGCGCTCTACCTCGGCCAGATGGTCGCCCAGGTGAAGACCACCGACATCACCCACTCGCAGGTGGTCGAGCTGATCACCGCCGGCCGCTCCGGCAGCCTCGGCCTCACCGGCGAGCCGGGCGGCAACGGCGCCGCGCCCGCCGACACCACTCCAGGAGCCGTCCGATGACCGCCATCGTCGTGAAGAAGGAAGGCCCGGCCGGCGTCACCCCGACACCGACCGTCGGCAGCCACGTGAACAACTACTGGCGCCGGGTACGCGGCGGCGACATCGGTGCGCTCCCCGCCGTGGTCATGCTCGTGGCGCTGGCGGTGGGCTTCTCGATCGCCCGCCCGTCGTTCTTCACCGCCGGCAACCTGGCGAACCTGTTCACCCAGGGCGCGGCGGTCACGCTCATCGCGATGGGTCTGGTCTTCGTCCTGCTGCTCGGCGAGATCGACCTCTCCGCCGGCTTCGCCAGCGGCGTCTGCGCCGCGATCCTGGCCAACGTGGTGACAGTGCTCGGCTACCCCTGGTACGTGGCGGTGCTCTCCGCCGTCGTCACCGGTGTGGTGATCGGCACCGTGCTGGGCCTGCTGGTCGCCAAGGTCGGCATCCCCTCCTTCGTGGTCACGCTCGCCGGGTTCCTGGCCTTTCAGGGCGTGGTGCTGACGCTCATGGACGAGGGCGCCAACATCGCGGTCCGGGACGACGTGCTCGTCGCGATCGCCAACCGCAACCTCTCCCCCGTGCTGGGCTGGTCGCTCGCAGCCGTCGCCGTCGCCGGGTACGCGGCCGTGCAGTTGCTGCGGCACCGCAACCGTGCCGCCCGCGGCCTGCTCACCGATCCGATCGCGGTGGTCGCCGCGCGGATCGCCGGTCTGGCCGTGATCCTCGGCGTGGCGGTCTACGTGCTCAACCTGGAGCGCAGCCGCAACGTGCTCGTCGTCTCGCTCAAGGGCGTGCCGATCGTGGTGCCGATCATCGCGATCCTGCTCGTCGTCTGGACGTTCGTGCTCCAGCGCACCAGCTACGGGCGGCACATCTACGCGGTCGGCGGCAACGCCGAGGCGGCCCGCCGGGCCGGCATCAACGTCGACCGGATCCGCATCTCCGTGTTCATCATCTGCTCCTCGATGGCCGCGATCGGCGGCATCGTGGCCGCCAGCCGGGCCAACTCGGTCGACCCCAACACCGGGGGCAGTAACGTACTGCTCTACGCCGTGGGCGCGGCGGTGATCGGCGGCACCAGCCTCTTCGGCGGCAAGGGCCGGGTCCTCGACGCCGTGCTCGGTGGCGCAGTGGTGGCGGTCATCGACAACGGTATGGGACTGATGGGATACAGCTCGGGCGTCAAGTTCGTGGTCACCGGCGTGGTGCTGCTCGCCGCGGCGACCATCGACGCGCTGTCGCGTCGGCGGGCCGCCGCCACCGGCACGCGCTGACCCGGGGTACGGGAACACCATGGCAGTGGCAATGCGCGCGGGCCCCAGTCAGGACGAGATCCGTCGGCAGAACCTGGGCGCATTGCTCCGCTATGTACACGTCCACGGCGCCACCACGCGGGCCGAGCTGACCACAGCGCTCGGCCTCAACCGCAGCACCATCGGCGCGCTGACCGCGGACCTGGCCGGCGCCGGTCTGGTCAGCGAGGGGACGCCGAAGGAGACCGGCCGGGCCGGACGACCGTCACTCGTCGTCCGGCCCGAGTCGGGGCGGGTCTACGCGTACGCGTACAGCGTCGAGGTGGACCGGCTGCGGGCCGCGCGGGTCGGGCTCGGCGGTGAGGTGCTCGACCGCCGGGAGATGGACCGGCCGCGCAACCTGGTCGCCGGGGAGGCCGCCCCGCTGCTCGCCGGCGCGGTCAAGGAGATGCACCAGTCGGTGCCGCCGGACGCGATCTGCGTCGGCGCCGGGGTGGCCGTGTGCGGCATGGTCCGCCGGGAGGACGGGCTGGTCCGGCTCAGCCCCACCACCGGCTGGGTGGACGAGCCGATCGGTGCGGCGCTCGCCGTCGAGCTGGGGATAGACGTACCGATCACGGTGGGCAACGTGGCCGACGTGGCCGCGTACGCCGAGCACGCCCGCGGCGCGGCGGTCGGCTGCGACAACGTCATCTACATCTACGGCGACGTCGGCGTGGGCGCGGGCATCATCGCCGGGGGCCGGCGGCTGAGAGGGCACGGCGGCTACGGCGGCGAGGTCGGCCACATGGTGGTGGTCCGCGACGGGGTGCGCTGCGACTGCGGCCGGCGCGGCTGCTGGGAGACCGAGATCGGCGAGCACGGGCTGCTGCGCGCCGCCGGCCGGTCCGAGGCGCGTGGCCGGGACGCCCTGCTCGCCGTCTTCGACGCCGCCGACCGCGGCGACGCCCGCGCCCAGACCGCGGTACGGCAGGCCGGCGACTGGCTCGGTTTCGGCGTCGCGAACCTGGTGAACATCTTCAACCCGGAGATGGTCATCTTCGGCGGCACCATGCGTGACCTCTACCTGGCCTCCGCGGCGCAGGTACGCAGCCGGCTCAACTCCAACGGGCTGCCCGCGTGCCTGGAGCACGTACGGCTGCGTACCCCGAAGCTCGGTGGCGACGCGGCGCTGATCGGCGCCGCCGAGCTGGCGTTCGAACGACTCCTCGCCGACCCGCTGAACTGATCGGCCCGCCGATCCGTACCAGTGTGCGGACGGGCGGCCGGCTTGCGCGGCCGTCCACGACCCCGCGTACCGGTCCGGACCGAGGAGGCACCGCAACCATGGCATCGCTGGAATCCGCACGCCGCAAGCTGGCGCACCGGGTGGTACTGCTGCTCGCCGCGCTGGGCGCGGGGATCGGCGTCATTCCCGGGACGGCACAGGCCGCACCCAACCCCGGCGTGCAGATGAACGCCGCCGACATGACGCTGCTCAACGGCGTACGGCTGGCCGGGCTGTGGGAGATGCCGGCCGGGCAGATGGCGGCCGAGAAGGGCCAGTCCGCCCGGGTACGCGAGGTCGGCGCGGAGATCGCCAAGCAGCACGCGGAGCTGGACCTGCTGGTGGTCGAGGCCGCGAACAAGCTGGGCGCCACCCTGCCGACGGATCCGACGGCCGAGCAGAAGGGGTGGCTGACCGAGATGCAGAACGCCACCGGCGCCCGGTTCGACCAGATCTTCGTCACCCGGCTGCGGGTCGCCCACGGCAAGATCTTCCCGGTGATCGGCGCGGTCCGGGCCAGCACCCGTGACCCGATCGTGCGCAAGCTGGCCGAGGACGCCAACACGTTCGTCAACGACCACATGACCATGCTGGAGAGCACCGGGCTGGTGCGCTGGCAGCAGTTGCCGCCGGCCGCGCTGCCGCCCGCGCAGAGCGACTCGCTCGTCGCCGCCGCCCAGGCCAACGTGGGCAGCGGCGGTGGACTCCAGGTGGGCACCGGTGTGGTGTGGGCGGTGTTCCTGATCGCGCTCGGCACCGGCGGGTACGCGACCTGGCGGCTGACCCGCCGCACGTGACCCCCGGCCGTCGAGCGGGCCCCGGCACGTGTGCCGGGGCCCGTCGCGCGTTCTCAGCCGTGCCAGGAGCGCCACAGCGCGGCGTACGAGCCACCGGCCGCGACCAGTTCGTCGTGTGATCCCAGCTCGGTGATCCGCCCGTCGGCGACCACCGCCACGCGGTCCGCGTCGTGCGCGGAGAAGAGCCGGTGCGCGATGGCGACGACGGTACGGCCGTGCAGCACCGCCGCCAGCGACCGTTCCAGTGCCCGGGCCGCCCGCGGGTCGATCAGCGAGGTGGCCTCGTCCAGCACCAGCGTGTGCGGGTCGGCGAGCACCAGCCGGGCCAGCGCGAGCTGCTGCGCCTGCGCGGGGGTGAGCGGGTGGCCACCCGCCCCGACCGCCGTGTCGAGCCCGTCCGGCAGGGCCAGCGCCCAGTCCAGCGCGTCGACCGCGGCCAGCGCCGCGCGTACCCGAGCCGGGTCGGCGTCCGGCCGGACCATCGCCACGTTGTCGGCGAGCGTCCCGATGAACACGTGGTGCTCCTGACTGACGAGCGCGACATGGGTACGCAGCTCGGCCAGGGGCATTCCGGCGAGCGGCCGGCCGTCCACTGTCACAGTGCCGGCGCTCGGCGCGTGCACGCCCGCCAGCAGCCGGCCCAGCGTCGACTTGCCCGCCCCGGACGGGCCGACCATCGCGAGCCGCTCCCCCGGCCGGGGTTCCAGCGTCACGCCGTGCAGCACGTCGTGACCCGGGCGGTACGCGTACCGGACGTCGTGCGCGGCGAGCCGGCCCGCGCCGCCCGCACTGCCCGCAGCGGCGGCGCGCTCGTCCGGCGTGGCGAATGCCTTGGCGCGCTCGTCCGGCTCGGCGGCCACCCCGAGCAGCCGGGCCAGCGAGGCGCCGCCGACCTGGAACTCGTCCAGCCAGCCGAGCAGCCGCTCGATCGGGTCGGTGAGCTGCTGGGCGTAGAGCGTGGCGGCGGTGACCTGGCCGAGGCTGGCCCAGCCCTTCAGGTGGAACCAGCCGCCGATGAGCAGGGTCGCCACCATCGGCACCAGGTAGCCGAACTCGGCCACCGGCCAGAACACTGTCCGCAGGTAGAGCGTGTAGCGCTCGGCCGCGTACGACCGGCTGATGTCCGCGTCGCCGCGGGCCCGGCGACGGGCCGCCTGCCGCAGCGCCTCGGTGGTCCGCGCCCCCTCGACCGTCTCGCTGATCCCGTCGGTGATGTCCGAGTAGGCGGCGTTCTCCCGCAGGTAGCCCTGCGGCGCGCGGCGCAGGTACCAGCGGGTGCCGGCCCACAGCACCGGCACCGCCAGCAGGCTGGGCAGCGCCAGCAGCGGGCCGGTCAGCACCAGCGCGCCCAGGATCAGCAGCACGGTCAGCGCGGCGATGAGCGTCTCCGGCCCGGCGAACCGGACCGTGCGGGACAGCGCGGCGACGTCCCGCGAGGTGCGGGTGAGCAGATCGCCGGTGCCGGCCCGCTCCACAGTGGCGAGCGGCAGCGCGAGGACCCGGTCGACGAACTCCTCCCGCAGCTCGGCGAGCACCCGCTCACCGAGCCGGGCCGAGGCGAGGTGCGCGAAACGGACCAGCACCGCCTGCACCACCACGAACGCGGCGATGGCCGCCACGACCCGGTCCACAGTCGTCGCGGCGATGCCCTGGGAGATTCCCTCCACCAGGTCACCGAGCAGGCGCGGGGCGACGAGCCCGGCGCCGGCGGCGAGCGCGTGCAGGCCGAGCGCGACGGCCAGGCCACGCGGGTGACGGCGGATCAGCTCGCGCACGTACCGGCGGACCTGGGCGATGTCGGCGACGGGCAGCGCGTTGCTCATCGGTCCTCCTCCCGGCTCACCGTGGCGGCGTAGCGCGGCTCGCCGGCGAGCAGTTCCTCGTGCCGGCCCTCGGCGACGACCTTGCCGTCCTCGACGAAGACCACGTGGTCGGCGTGACCGAGCACCAGCGGGCTCGTGGTGCAGACGAGCGTGGTGCGGCCGCGGCGGGCCGGGCCGAGCCGTTCGGCGATGCGCGCCTCGGTGTGCGCGTCCACCGCGCTGGTCGGCTCGACCAGGATCAACGTCTCCGGGTCGGCGACGAGCGCGCGGGCCAGCCGCAGCCGTTGCCGCTGCCCGCCGGAGAACTCCCGGCCGCGTTCGGCGACCTCGCCGTCCAGGCCGCCGGGCAGCGCCTCGACGATGTCGGTGGCACTCGCCGCGGCCAGCGCCGCCGCCACGGCGCCGGGCTCGGCCCGGTCGTGCGGGTCCAGCTCCGTGCGCAGCACGCCGCTGAACAGCTGCGCGTCGTTGTCGGCCACCAGGATCCGCTCCCGCACCGTCGCCAGCGCCACGTCCCGCAGCGGTACGCCGTGCAGCGTGACGTCCCCGTCGGTGTACCGGCCGAGCCGGTCGGCGATCTCGGTGGCGTCCTGCGGGGTGGCGGCGGCCAGCGCGGTCAGCCGGCCCGGTCGCAGCACCAGTCCGGAACGTACGTCCGCCAGCTCGCCCGGCCCGGCCGGTACCGGCACCGGGGTGGCCGGGTCGGTGAACTCCGGCGCGAGCCGCAGCAACCGGACGACCCGGCGGGCCGCGACGTGTCCCCGGGTCAGCTTGTCGGCCGCCTCGGTGAGGTTGCGCAGCGGGCTGACCAGGAACGCGGTGTAGCCGTAGAACGAGACCAGCTCGCCGGCGCTGATCTCGCCGCGCAGCGCGAACCGGGCGCCCAGCCAGGTCACCAGCACCACGAAGACGCCGGGCAGCAGGATCTGCGCCGCCTGCAACAGCGACTCGACCCGCGCCACCCGCAGCCCGTCCGCGCGCAACGCCTGCGAGCGTTGCCGGTAGCGCTCGGACAGCACCGGCTCGCCGCCGACTCCGCGCAGTACGCGCAGGCCCGAGACGATGTCCGCGGCCCGGGCGGTGAGCCGGCCGGTCGAGTCCCGGTACGCGGCCTGCTGCCGGTGCAGCGGGCGGATCAGCAACGCCACGAGCGCCATCAGCAGCGGCACCCCGAGCACCACCACGAGGCCGAGCGGCTGGGAGGCGCTGAGCAGGATCACCGCCACGGTGACGATGCCGACCACCGAGCCGGCGCCCCGGGCGGTGATGTCGATGGCGCTGCCGATGTGCTCGATGTCGGCGGTGCCGATACTCACCACCTCGCCCGCCGCGACCCGCCGGGGCAGCGCCGCGCCGAGGCGGTTCGTGGCGTCCACCGTGACCTGCACGGTGCGGTAGGCGGCGCCGAGCCAGTTGTGCACCGCGCAGCGGTGGCGCAGGATTCCGGCGACGGCCTGCACCAGACCCAGCCCGAGCAGGGCCAGACTCCAGCGCACCAGCGCGTCCGGGTCGCGTTGGGCCAGGCCGGCTTCCACGGCGCGGCCGAGCACGGCCGGCACCAGCGCCTGGGCCAGCATCCAGATCACGCCGAGCGCGAGCCCGGCGCCGAAGATGACGGGATGTCGCCCGGCGAGCCACACCAGATATCGAGTGGCCGACCGCGCGTCGGGGGTGCCGGGATCGCCGGCCGGTGAGAAGCGCATGGCGCACCGACGCTAGGTGCCGGGGCGACCCGCGCGCCAACCAATTCCGGCGGCCGTGACGATCCTCGCGTCAGCGGTCGACCTGCGTGAAGTCCCAGCTGTGCGGCGGGCGGGCGATCAGGCGCGCCGGCGGCTCGGGCAGCTCCCGAGGGCTGTTCCGCCACTTGGAGACGACCACCAGCCGGTGGTCGGTGGAGGAGAACACCTCGCTGGAGACGTGCATCGGGTCGTGCTCGAACTCGGGCAGCGCGGTCTCGCAGACCCAGGTGATCAAATCGGCGAAGCCGTACGGCTCGGCCTTGGCCTCCCACATGCGGACGATCATGTCGGTCCCCTCCCCGCTCACACGCTGACCACTGTCAGCGGCATCGCCGAGTCGGCCGGCAGGTCCAGCCGGCTCGGCGCGACGCCCGCGGCGACCAGGTGGGAGCCGAGCGCGGCCACCATCGCGCCGTTGTCCGTGCAGAGCTTCGGCCGGGGCGTACGCACCCGGATGCCGTGCCTGCCGGCCCGGTGCTCGGCCATCGCCCGCAGCCGGGAGTTGGCCGCCACTCCGCCGCCGATCACCAGCGTGTCGATGCCGCTGCTGCGGCAGGCGTCGATCGCCTTGCCGACGAGCACGTCGCAGACCGCCTCCTGGAAGGATGCCGCCACGTCGGCGACCGGCACCGGCTCACCGGCCCGCTGCCGCGCCTCCACCCAGCGGGCGACAGCCGTCTTCAGGCCGGAGAAGGAGAAGTCGTACCGGTGTCCGACCAGGTCCTTCGCCGCGGTCAGCCCGCGCGGGAAGGCGATCGACGCCGGGTCACCGGCGCGCGCCTCGCGGTCGATGTACGGCCCGCCGGGGAACGGCAGCCCGAGCAGCCGGGCCACCTTGTCGAACGCCTCGCCGGCGGCGTCGTCGATGGTGGCGCCGAGCGGGACCACGTCGCGGGCCAGATCGTCGACGCGCAGCAGCGAGGAGTGCCCGCCGGAGACCAGCAGCGCGATCGCGGGCTCGGGCAGCGGGCCGTGTTCGAGCGTGTCCACCGCCACATGTGCGGCGAGGTGGTTCACGCCGTACACCGGCTTCTCCGCCGCGACCGCGTACCCCTTGGCGGCGGCGACCCCGACGAGCAGCGCGCCGGCCAGGCCCGGCCCGGAGGTCACGGCGATGGCGTCGATGTCGGCGATGGTGACGCCGGCTTCGCGCAGCGCCCGGTCCATGGTCGGCACGATGGCCTCCAGGTGGGCGCGGCTGGCCACCTCGGGCACCACGCCGCCGAACCGGGCGTGCTCCTCGACGCTGGAGGCGAGCGCGTCGGCGAGCAGCGTGTGCCCGCGCACGATGCCCACGCCGGTCTCGTCGCAGGAGGTCTCGATGCCGAGGATCAGGGGTTCGTCAGCCATGCGCGTCAGTCCTCGTTGCGCTGCATGACCAGCGCGTCGGTGTTGCTCGGTTGGTAGTAGCCGCGCCGCACGCCGATCGGCTCGAAGCCGTAGGTGGCGTAGAGCCGTTGCGCGGGCGCGTTGTCCGCGGCGACCTCCAGCAGCGTGCTGCGGGCGCCGCGCCGGGCCGCCTCGGCGAGCAGCGCCTCCAGCAGCAGCCGGCCGATCCCCCGGCGGTGGGCGTCCCGGCGGACCGCGACGTTCTGCACCCACGCCTCGTCGGGCGGGGACACGGCCAGCCCGGCGTAGCCGAGGACGGCGCCGTCGTCGTCGGTGGCGACCAGGTAGAAGTGCCCGTTGGCGAGTTCGTTCCAGAACATCGCCGCCGACCACTGCTCGGCGCCGAAGAGGTCTGCCTCGATGGGCAGCACCTCGTCGATGTGCCACCAGCGGAACCGGCCCAGCCTCATGGCAGGACCGGCTTGTGGCCGGTGGCCGCGACCGCGTCCGGGCGGCGCAGGTAGAGCGGGGTGAGCGTCTCGCCGGGCGCGCCCGCGCGGATCCGCGGCGCGGCGAGACGGGCCAGCGCCAGCGGGTCCGGGTAGCGCGGCTCGTCGCGTACCGGCAGCCTCAGCACGTCCGCGTACCGGTGCGCGCCGTCGCCGACCGCGACGGTGACCGCCAGGTCGCGCGCCCGCTCGGCGACCACCGCCGGGGCGGCCACCTCCGGCCCGGCCAGGCGCCGGCCGGCGCCGTCGTAGACGGCCCAGTAGATCTCCCGGCGCCGCGCGTCGCTCGCCGCCAGCACCGGCTCGCCGGCGGCCGCCGGGTGGCCGAGCCCGTCCAGCGAGCAGACGCCGTACGTGGGTACGCCGAGCACCTGACCCATGGTGGCGGCGGTGACCAGCCCGACGCGCAGCCCGGTGAACGGGCCCGGGCCGAGGCCGGCGACGATCGCGGCCAGGTCGGCGGGCCGTGCACCGACGTCCGCCAGCACGGCGTCGACCTGCGGCGCGAGCAGTTCGCCGTGGGCGCGGGCGTCGACGGTGCACCGGGACGCGCGGACCGCGACGCCGTCCGCCGAGACCTCGGCAAGGGCCGCGGTCACCGCGGGCGTCGAGGAGTCCACCACGAGTACCAGCACGGTAAGCCAGCCTAGCCGTCCGCTCCGTCCGCTCCGTCCGCCCCGTCCGCCCCCGGCACGCCCTCGCCGCTCGCCCGGTCACGATGCGTAGCGCCCGGATCAAAGAGAAGAGGTGAGAGCCTTATGCCTCTGGGTCATAAATATGACTCAGAGGCATAAGGCTAAGAAGAGGACTGCCATTCTCCGGAGATGACGGAGAGTCGCCTCGTTCGAGAAATCGCCCGGACCTTGCGGCGTGAACGCGAACAGGCAGGGCTCACCCAGCAGGCTCTGGCCGCCCGGTCCGGGCTCAGTCAGGCCGCCATCGCCCGGATCGAACGCGGCGACCGGCTGCCGAGCCTGACCGCCGCGGAACGCCTGCTCGCCGCGCTCGGCCGGCAACTGCGGATCGAGGTCGAGCCGCTGGACAGCCACCTGGACGCCGCGCTGGACGAGATGGCCGGGACGGTGCTTGCCGAGCGGATCGAAGTCCTCCGGCTGGACCGGATCATGGATGCCCTGGGCGACCTGCCGTACGTGCTGTCGGGCGGCACGGCGGCGCTGCTGCAGGGCGCGCCGCTGCCGGTGGACGCGGTCGAGATTGCGGTGCGCTGGCGGGACTCGCCGCAGTTCAGCGCGCTCCTCGATCGGATCTACGCGCAGCGCTGGGACGCTCGATGGCAGGTGTGGGGCGGCATCCACACGGAGCCCGAAGAGCCGGGCGAGCACCGCTGGCTGACCCGCTACGGCGAGCTGCGGGCCCGGATGTGCGAGGAACTGCCCGAGCCCATCGAGGTCCGCCTCGGTGAACGTACGTACCCGGTCGAGCCGCTGGTCGAGGTGGAGGTGACCGACCGGCGCACGGCCGAGCTGCTGTCCCGGTACCGCCGGCGCCTCGCCGCGGCGGGCGAGGCGCCGGGCGGGTCAGCCGGCTGAGCGCTCCCAGTCGACGGTGGGCAGCCCCGCGTCGGCCAGCGCCTTGTTCGCGGCGCTGAACGGGCGGCTGCCGAGAAAGCCGCGCGGGTTCATCGGGCTCGGGTGCCCGGCCTCCAGCACCACGTGCTGCGGGTTGGTCACCAGCGCCGCCTTCTTGCGCGCGTAGCCGCCCCAGAGCAGGAAGACCACGCGCTGGTCGAGCGCGTCGAGCGCCCGGATGGTGGCGTCGGTGAACTCCTCCCAGCCCTTGTTGGCGTGCGAGCCGGGCGTGGCCTGCCGGACCGTCAGCACCGAGTTGAGCAGCAGGACGCCCTGCGCGGCCCAGCCGTCGAGGTTGCCGCTGCGCGGCTTCGGCACGCCCAGGTCCTCGCCCAGCTCCTTGAAGACGTTGCGCAGCGACGGCGGCACCGCCACCCCCTCGCGCACGCTGAAGCTCAGCCCGTGCGCCTGGCCCGCCTTGTGGTACGGGTCCTGCCCGAGGATCAGCACCCGGGTGTCGGCCGGCCCGCACAGCCGGTAGGCGGAGAAGAGGTCCTCCAGCGGCGGGAAGACAGTGGCGGTCGCGTACTCCCGGGCGACGAACTCGGCCAGCGCCGCGGTGCGGGCCGGGTCCAGGTGGGGGGTGAGCACGGCACGCCAGGCCTCCGGCAGCAGCGCCGGCAGGTCCAGGGTGGGGGCGTCGGGCATCGGCAACCTCTCCTCGTCGGTCGCCATCTTCTTACCAGCCGCGACCGACACTCCCGGGCGGCGGCAGGGCCGGGTACTGGACGAGAAAAGTTACCGGAGCGTAACCTACTGGCAAGTTACTTACGCCACACCGCCACTGCTAGCTTGCATCCACCACCATCGATGCTCGCTAGGAGTGCCCGTGAGCAGGAGAAACACCCGTCCCCGCACGCCCTCCGCCGCCCCCTCCCCCCGCCGCACGACCGGCCTCCGGATGCTGGCCGTCGCCGCGGCGGCAGCCACCTACCTGGCCGGATCCGGCGCAGCCGCAGCCGCCGACGGCACCACGCCGGTGGTCTCCCGCGGCGTGACGATCCCCGCCTTCTACCACCCGCCCGCCGACCTGCCCGCCACCAACGGCACGCTGATCCGTACCGAGCCGCTGCCGCTCGGGCTCAGCATCCCCGGGCTCGACGGCCGCCCGATGCCCGGCACCGCCACCCGCCTGATGTACCGGTCCACCGACTCCAACGGCCGGGCCGTCGGCGTGACCGGCGCCTACATCGAACCGTCGGCGGCGTGGCGGGGCACCGGCCCGCGCCCGCTGGTCGCCGTCGCCTCCGGCACGATGGGGCAGGGCGACCAGTGCGCGCCCTCGTTCGCCCTGCAACACCCGCTCACCCTCACCGGCGACACCCTGTCCGTCGGCTACGAGGCCCTGGCGATCTACCGCCTCCTCGCCACCGGCGCCGCGGTCGTCGTCACCGACTACGTCGGGCTGGGCGCGACCGACCGGCTGCACACGTACGTCAACCGCCTCGACGAGGGACGTGCCCTGCTCGACGCGGCCCGCGCCGCCCGCACCGTGCCGGGCGCGTCGGTCACCGACCGGTCCCGCGTCGGTCTGTACGGCTACAGCCAGGGTGGCGGCGCCAGCGCCGCAGCCGCCGAACTCCAGCCCACCTACGCGCCCGACGTGCCGCTGGCCGGCACCTACGTCGGCGCGCCGCCGGCCGACCTGACCGCTGTCATCGGCGGCATCGACGGCAGCGCGCTGGCCGGGGCGCTGGGCTGGTCGCTCAACGGCTTCGCCCAGTCCGACCCGGCGGTGCGGGACGTCATCGAGGCGAACGTCAACGACGCCGGCCGGGCGGCGCTCACCGACACCTCGACCATGTGCGTCGGTGACGCCATCCTCCGGTACGCGTTCACCAAGAGCAGCAGGTGGATCACCGGCGGCCGGTCCCTCACCGCTGTCATCGCCGCCTCGCCCGAGGCAGCCGCCGTCCTCGACCGGCAGCGCATCGGCACGCTCAAGCCCGCCGGCCCGGTACGCGTGGCGACCGGCGTCCAGGACGACATCGTGCCCCACCGGCAGGCCCGTCAACTGGCGGTCGACTGGTGCCGCAAGGGCGCCAACGTGACCTACCAGGCCGTCAGCCTGCCCAACCTCGGTGACAAGCTCCTCACCAACCACCTGGCGCCGCTCATCACCGACCAGGGCGACGCGGTGGCCTGGCTGACCGACCGGCTCGCCGGGCGCACCGCCTACTCCAACTGCTGGACGATGCCCCTTCAGCCCTAGGACAGTTCGGCGACCCGGGCGGCCCAGTCGCCGCCGACCGGCTCCAGCGTGACCGCCCGGGTGTCGTCGTCGCGGCGGTCGATGCGTACCCGCAGGTGCGCGTCGACCAGCTGCTCGACCATCCCCTCGCCCCACTCCACCACGGTGACCGCCTCGTCCACCGAGGCGTCCAGGTCGAGGTCGTCGATCTCCGCGCGCGGGTCGGCGGCCTCACCCAGGCGGTACGCGTCGGCGTGCACGAGCGTCACCCGGCCGCCCCGCGCCGGGTCGGGCCGGTGCACCCGGGCGATGACGAAGGTGGGCGAGGTGATGTCCCCGCGTACGCCGAGGCCGGCGCCGATGCCCTGGGTCAGCGCGGTCTTGCCGGCGCCGAGCGGGCCGCTGAGCAGCAGCAGGTCACCGGTCCGCAGCACCCCGGCCAGCCGCCGCCCGAACTCGTGGGTGTCGTCGACCGTCTTCAGCTCCACGACCACTGTCATAGCGAGTCCAGGAACCTCTCCAGCGCCACGTTCACCTCGTCGGCGTGCTCCAGCATCACCACGTGCCCACTGTCGTTGATCTTCACGAACTCGGCGTGCGGCAGCCGCCGGACGATCTCCTCGGAGTGCGTCACCGGCGTGATCATGTCCTTGTCGCCCACGATCACCAGCACCGGCGTGCCGGCCAGCGCCGCAAGCGCCGGGAACCGGGAGTGGGTGGCGATCGTGCGCAGGTAGCGGGTGACCGTGTCGGCCGAGGTGCGCGAGTTCATCATCTCGACGTACGACACCAGGGCCGGGCTCGGCTTCGACGTGCCGAAGCCGTACTTGCGGGTGAGCAGCCAGGCCACGTTCGACGTCGACCGGCGCGCCCGGTCGATCACGGTCCCGCCGTACCGGGTGGCGTTGCTCATCATGTAGAGCACCGGCGAGCCGACGCGGCCGAGCAGCGCGGGCGCCACCAGCTTGGTCTCCGCCGCGAGGCCGCCCGAAGTGGCCATCAGCACGGTGCCGACCACGCGGTCACCGAACATCTCCGGGTACAGCTCGGCCAGCGCCATGATCGTCATGCCGCCCATCGAATGCCCGACCAGCACCAGCGGGCCGTCCGGGGCCACCTCGTCGAGCACCCGGCGCAGCGTGTGGCCCAGCGCGGTCAGGTCGTACTCGCCGCTCTCCAGCCGGCCGGAACGGCCGTGCCCCGGCTGGTCGTACGCGACCACCCGGTAGTCGCCGCGCTCGGCGAGCCGCTTGCGCTGGAAGTGGAACGTGCCCATGTCCAGGCAGAACCCGTGCACCAGCACCACAGTCGGGTGCCCTGCGACAGGGCGGGTCGGCTCGACCACCTCGACGTGGATGTCGGTGCCGTCCGGCATCTCCAGCCGGTACGCCTCGTCGTAACGCTGCTCACCGAAGACCTCGTCGGCGTACCGGTCGGTGGGGTCGTTCTTGAGCCGGCGGACCAGCACCCGCTCGCTGACCACGCCCGCCGCGAGCCCGGCGGCGGCAACGCCGACGGCGGCGCCGACCAGCCCGGCCACCTTGCCGGCGGCGGTACGCGGTCGCGGCAACCGGACACTCATGCGTGCTCGCCGTCGTAGACGCGGGGTACGCGCACACCGCCGAAGCGGGTCACGATCTCGTAGTTGATGGTGCCGACCGCCTCGGCCCAGTCGTCGGCGGTGGGCTCGCCGTCCGCGCCGCTGCCGAACAGCGTCGCCACGTCGCCGTCGGTCACCTCGTCGTCACCGCAGTCGACCACGAACTGGTCCATGCAGACCCGCCCGGAGATGGTCCGGCGCTTGCCGGCGAGCTGCACCGGGCCGGTGTTGGAGGCGTGCCGCGGCACCCCGTCGGCGTAGCCGAGCGGCACCACCGCGAGGTTGGCCTCCTGCTCGGTGAGGTAGGTGTGGCCGTAGGAGACGCCGGTGCCGGCCGCCACCCGTTTGGTGAGCATCACCCGGGCGCGGGCGGTCATGGCGGGACGCAGACCGAACTGCTCGCCCGCGACCGGCGACAGGCCGTAGACGGCGATGCCGGGCCGGACCAGGTCGAAGTGGGTGTCCGGCCGGGTCAGCGTGGCGGCCGAGTTGGCCAGGTGCCGGTAGCGCGGACGCAGACCGGCACGCGTCACCATCTCCAGCCCCTCCTGGAACACGGCGAGCTGGCGGTCGGTGGTGGGGTGACCGGGCGAGTCCGCGTACACGAAGTGGCTCCACACGCCGACCACCTCGACCAGACCGTCGGCCTGGGCCTTCGCGGCGGCCTCCAGCAGCGCCGGCCAGTCGGCGACCGTGGCGCCACCCCGGGCCAGCCCGGTATCGATCTTGAGGTGCAGCCGGGCCGGGCGGTCCGCCCGGCGGCTCGCCTGGATCATCTCGTCGAGCTGGGTGAGGCCGGCGCAGCCGAGGTCGACGCCGACGGTGATCCCGTCGTGCAGCGGCAGCCCGGGGCTGAGCAGCCAGGCCAGCACCGGCGCGGTGATGCCCTCCTCGCGCAGCCGCAGCGCCTCGTCCAGCGTGCAGACGCCGAGCTGGTCCGCCCCGGCGTCGAGCGCCGCGCGGGCGGCCGGCACCATGCCGTGGCCGTACCCGTCGCCCTTGACCACCGCCATCAGTTCGGCGCTGGTGCCGGCCTTGAGCCGGGTCACGTTCTCCCGGATCGCGTCCAGGTCGACGCGCACCTCCGACTGCCACATGTCCTCAGCCTACTTCCGTCAGTGATCATCAGCGCCGTGAGCCGAGCGGGCGGTGCCCGCCGCCACCGGGCGCCGCCCGGATCAGCCCAGCCGGGCCAGTACCGGACGCAACGCCGCGGCCACGTCGGGCGCGGTCACCGGACCGCCGCGCGCCGCCTCCCGCCCGGCCAGCCCGTGCAGGTACGCCGCCGCGGCGGCCGCCCGTTCCGGGGCCAGCCCGGCGGCGAGCAGCGAACCGAGCAGCCCGGCCAGCACGTCGCCGGTGCCACCGGTGGCGAGCACCGGGGTGCCGGTCGGGTTCACGTACGCGCGGCCGTCGGGCGTGCCGATGACCGTGCGGTCGCCCTTGAGCAGCACCACCGCGTTCATCCAGGCGGCCAGCCGCAGCGCGGCGGCGACCCGGTCGTCCCCCGGCATCTCGCCGCAGAGCCGGGCGTACTCCCGGTCGTGCGGCGTCACCACGATCGGCGCGTCCCGGCCGCGCAGCCGGTCGGCCAGCTTGCCGTCGACGAGCAGCGTCAGCGCGTCCGCGTCGAGCACCACCGGCACCGGCGCGGCGAGCACCGCGCGCAGCTCGGCGGCGGAGTCCTCGCCGGTGCCGAGCCCGGAGCCGCAGACCCACGCCTGCACCCGGCCGGCGTCGGCGACCCGGCCGGTGGCGATCACCGACGGATGCTGGTGCAGCACCTCGCCCTCGGCGCTACCGGCGTAGCGGACCAGGCCGGTGGGACCGGCGAGCGCCCCGGCGACCGAGAGCACGGCGGCGCCGGGGTAGGTGGCCGACCCGGTGGCGACGCCTACTACGCCCCTGGTGTACTTCTCCGACGACGCGCCCAGCGCCGGCCACCAGTCGGCCACGTCCGTCTGCTCGATCACCTGGAGCGCCGGCGTGCCGCGCAGCCACGGCGTCAGCCCGATGTCGACCAGCTCGACCTCTCCGGCCAGCTCGGCGGCCGGCCCGACGACCAGTGCGGGCTTGAGCGCGCCGAAGGCGACTGTCACGTCGGCGCGGACCGCCCGGGGCCGCCCGGCGTCGGTGAGCGGGACGTGGCCGGTGTCGACAGCGACGCCGCTCGGCACGTCGACCGCGACCACGGTGGCGCGCGTGCCGCCGCGCCCGCGCTGCCCGGTCAGGCTCGCGGCCAGCTGCTCGGCCGTCTCGCGGAGCCCTCCGGTGCCGCCGATGCCCACGATGCCGTCGAGCACCAGGTCGACCACAGCGGGCGGCCGGTCGGCCACACGGCCGCCGGCGGCGCGCAGGGCGGCCAGGCCCTCGGCGTGTGCCCGGCCCGGCGTGAGGAGCAGCGCTGTCACCGCCACGCCCCGGCGGGCCAGATGCGCGCCCGCGAACAGCGCGTCGCCGCCGTTGTCGCCGGACCCGGCGAGCACCAGCACCCGGGCGCCGTAGACACCGCCCCGGTCGGCGAGCAGCAACGCGCAGCGGCGGGCCAGCCCGGCCGCGGCCCGCTGCATCAGCGCGCCGGGCGGGAGGGTGGCCATCAGGCCCGCCTCCGCCGCGCGAACGTCCGCGACCCGCCACACCTGTCTCATGCCACCCCGCCCCGCTCGTCGCGCCGGCTCAGCATCCGCTCGCGGCTCCCCCGATCACGGCCTCACCCTACCGGCGGTACGCGCCCGGGACCGGCTGGCGAACAAGCCCTGTGGATAACCCGGACCGTTGTCCACAGGGGTCGGCGGCCACTGCCGGGTGCCGCCTAGCGTCCCGGTGTCCGGAGCCGGCCGGTGGCGCCGGGCGAGGGAGGGCACGTGGTGGAGAAACCGTTCGACGTCGACCCGGAGCTGCTGCGATCGGTGGCGCGCGAGCTGGCCGACGACGCGTACCGGCTGGGCCGCGGGCCGGGCGCGGCGCCGGAGTCGTTGCTGGTGGCGGCGCCGGACGGCTGGCGATCCGCGGTGGCGCTGACCGAACTGGAGTCAGCCGTGCGGCGCTGGTCCGGCGCGCTCGGCGCCCGGGTGGCCGACACCGCTCAGGCGTTGCGCCGCGGCGCGGACGGCTACGAGGCGGTCGACGAACGCGCCGCCCGCCGCCTCACCGGGGTGCTCCGGTGAACGACGGTCCGGCCGACGCCGTGGACGTGCCGGTCGGCTACCCGCAGCTCTGGCGGGCCGATCCGGGCGCCTGGTCCACCGCCGGGGCGGCGTGGCGGGGCCTCACCACGCCGGTACGGCAGCGCGCCGACGCGTTGACCGCCCGGATCGGCACGCTCCGCCCCGGGTGGTCGGGTGCGGCCTCGACTGCCGCGCAGCGGCGCATCGGGGATCTGCGCACCGATCTCACCGACGTGCTGCCCGCACTGGTCGAGGTCGACCAGGTGCTCGCCGAGTTCGGCGCCCGGCTGGGCGCGGCGAAGGCCCGGCTCGGCGCCGAGGTGGCCCGCGCCGAGTCCGGTGGCCTGCTCGTCGACCGCACCGGCGCGGTCCGGCCCGACCCGGCACGGCCGCTGGGGCAGACCGCGCCGGCGGTGGTCGACGCGCGGGCCGGGATCCGGGGCGCGCTGACGCTCGCCGGCGCCGCCGACCGGGAGGCGGCCGGCCGGCTGGCGGAGCTGACCACCGCTGCGGTACGCGGCTGGGTGAGCGTCCCGCCCGCGTGGCGGCCCGGTCCCGGCGCCGGGCCGGCCGAGGTGAGCCGCTGGTGGGCCGGCCTGAGCGCGGCCGAGCGGCGCTGGCTGGTGGGGCGGGAACCGGGCCGGATCGGGCGCCTCGACGGGCTTCCGGCCGCCGTCCGGGACCAGGCGAACCGGCTACTGCTCGGCGACCGGCGGGAGCAGTTGCTCGCGCGCCGGCTCGGGCTGCTGCACCCGCTTCCGGCCGGGCCGTTGGAGGCGTCCCGGCGGGTCCGGCTCGCCGCTGTCGAGGCGGCGCTGCGCGGGCTGGACGGGCTCGGCGAGCGGCTGGCCGCAGGCGGGGCGCCCCGGGCGTACCTGCTGGGGCTCGACCCGGCCGGCGACGGCCGCGCGGTGGTGGCGCTCGGCAACCCGGACCGCGCCGCCTCGGTGCTCACGTACGTCCCGGGCATGACCTCGGATCTCGCCGACGCGCCGGCCGAGCTGGGCCGGGCAGCACGGGTGTTGCAGCGATGCGCGGCGCTCGGGCCGGGCGAGGAGGCGGCGGCTGTGCTCTGGCTGGACTACGACGCGCCCGGCTTCCTCACCGAGGCGGCGGGCACCCGGCAGGCCGAGGACGCCGGCCCGGCGCTGCACCGGTTCCAGGACGGGCTGCGGGCCGCGCACGAAGGCCCACCGGCCCGGCAGACGGTGCTCGGGCACAGCTACGGCTCGCTCGTGGTCGGCACCGCCGCCCGCGACCACGGGTTGGGCGCCGACGCGCTGGTCTTCGTCGGCTCGCCGGGGGTCGGCGTCGACCACGCCGCCGAGCTGCGGATGCCCGCCGGTCAGGTCTGGTCGTCGACCGCGCCGGACGACGTGATCCGGCTGGCCCGCCCACCGGACGAGCTGGCCCGCCGCGCGCTGCTCGCGGGTACGCCGCTCGGTCCGGCGCTCGCCGTGCTCGACCCGCACGGCGAGCGACTCTGGTTCGGCGCCGACCCGAGCGCGCCGGACTTCGGCGGGAGGCGCTTCCCGAGCGCTCCGCACGGCCACACCGGCTACTGGGATCCGGACAACCCGGCGCTGGACGGCATGGCCCGGATCGTGCTGGGCCGATGACCGCCCGCGGCCCTCCGGCGACCGGTCCGCGGCCGTCCGGCGGCCGCCCGAGAGGCAGGCCGGAGACGACGCGGTCCCTCCACCCGTGGTGCGGGCGGAGGGACCGTGGACGAGAGCGGAGGGACCGTGGACGAGATCGGCTACTCGACAGTGACCGACTTGGCCAGGTTCCGGGGCTGGTCGACGTCGTGCCCGCGGGCGGCGGCGATCTCGGCGGCCAGCACCTGCAACGGCACCGTGGTCACCAGCGGCGCCAGCAGCGTCGGCGTACGCGGCACGTAGATCAGGTGGTCGGCGTAGCGGACCACCGCCTGGTCGCCCTCCTCGGCGATCACGATGGTGCGGGCGCCGCGGGCGCGGACCTCCTGGATGTTGGAGACGACCTTGTCGTGCAGCATGCCCCGGCCCACCGGGGAGGGCACGATGCAGATCACCGGCGTGCCCTGGTCGATCAGCGAGATCGGGCCGTGCTTCAGCTCGCCGGCGGCGAAGCCCTCGGCGTGCATGTACGCCAGCTCCTTGAGCTTCAGCGCACCCTCCAGCGCCACCGGGTAGCCCACGTGCCGGCCGATGAACAGCACCGTCGGCTCGGACTTCAGCTCGCGGCCCAGCTCACGGACCGGCTCGATACGGTCCAGCAGCTCCCGCAGCTTGCCCGGCATCTCCTGGAGCTGGGCCACCACCGCGCCCACCTCGTCGGCGAACTTGATGCCGCGCACCTGGGCCAGGTGCAGGCCGATCAGGTAGCAGGCGACGACCTGGGTGAGGAACGCCTTGGTGGAGGCGACGGCGATCTCCGGGCCGCCGTGGGTGTAGAGCACCGCGTCGGACTCGCGCGGGATGGTCGAACCGTTGGTGTTGCAGATCGCCAGCACGCGGGCCTTCTGCTCCTTGGCGTGGCGCAGCGCCATCAGCGTGTCCATCGTCTCGCCGGACTGCGAGATCACCACGATCAGCGTGGACCGGTCCAGCACCGGGTCGCGGTAGCGGAACTCGCTGGCCAGCTCCACCTCGCAGGGGATGCGGGTCCAGTGCTCGATGGCGTACTTGGCGACCAGGCCGGCGTGGTAGGAGGTGCCGCAGGCGACGATGAAGATCTTGTCGACGTCGCGCAGGTCCTGCTCGCTGAGGCGGACCTCGTCGAGGGCGATCTCGCCGGTCTCGGTGAGCCGGCCCAGCAGCGTGTCGGCGATGGCCTGCGGCTGCTCCTCGATCTCCTTGAGCATGAACCAGTCGTAGCCGCCCTTCTCGGCGGCCGACGAGTCCCAGTCGATGTGGAAGTCCGTGCCGCTCGCCGGCTGACCGTGGAAGTCGGTGATGTCGATGCTGTCCGGGGTGATCAGGACGATCTGGTCCTGCCCCAGCTCGACCGCGTCCCGGGTGTGCTCGATGAACGCGGCGACGTCGCTGGCCAGGTAGTTCTCGCCGTCGCCCCGGCCGACGACCAGAGGCGAGTTGCGCCGGGCGCCGACCACCGCGCCGGGGATGCCGGCGTCGACGGCGAGCAGCGTGAACGCACCCTCCAGGCGCGCGCAGACCACGCGCATGGCGGCGGCGAGCAGCGCCGGGCTGTCGGTCTCGCCGGCCGAGCGCAGGTCGGCCAGCGCGCGGGCGATCAGGTGCGCGGCGCACTCGGTGTCGGTGTCGCTGGCGAACTCGACACCCTCGTCCTCCAGCTCGGCGCGCAGCTTCGCGAAGTTCTCGATGATGCCGTTGTGGATCACCGCGACCCGGCCGTCCGGGGAGAGGTGCGGGTGGGCGTTGCGGTCGGTCGGGCCGCCGTGCGTGGCCCAGCGGGTGTGGCCGATGCCGGTGGTGCCGTCGCCGATGCCGATCGGGCTGGCGGCGCAGTCCTCGGGGTTGTCGGCCGCCCGCTCGGAGAGGACCTTCTCCAGGTTCGCGAGCTTGCCGGCCTTCTTCTCGGTCAGCAGCTCGTCCTCGCAGACCACGGCGACGCCGGCCGAGTCGTAGCCGCGGTATTCGAGACGCCGCAGTCCGTCAAGCACGATGCCGAGCGCCGGGCGCGCACCGGCGTAACCCACGATTCCACACATGGTCCGCAGCCTAACCGAGTTTCGCTCATCGTGCGTGCTCGGAAAGGCGGTTAACGATCACTGAACTTGAGCGAACCGAGCGCCGGGGATGCGATTACCGGACAAAGCACCATCCAGGTCGTTCCGCCCGTCCGGACCGGTTCGGGACGCGGGGCGCGGACCGCCGGCCGGGACCGCACGGCTGGTCGCCACCGCCTACATTGAGGCCGGGCGCCGTCCCCCGGCCCCACCGTTCCGCGGTCGTCCGCGCCGTACCCCTGTGAGCTGAGCCCATGTCCGAGACGACCCCCGCCCCCGAACCGGCCTCCGGACCGAGCGACCCGACCGCCGCGCCGGCCACGCCGCAGCCCTCGTCCTGGACGCCGCCGGACCCGTTGGCCGCCCCGCAGCCGTGGACGCCGCCCGCGCCCTGGTCGCCGCCCCCGGCACCGAGCCCGTGGGCGGCAGCCGGCCCGGAGAGCGCGTCCGGAACCGACCCGGCCTCGTCCCCGAGCGGCACGGGCCGGCCGGTGGGCGAACCGGGGTGGGCGGCTCCGGCCGACCCGGCCGCCACGCCACGCCCGGCCGTCCCACCGGCCTCCGGCGATCCGCAGGCCCCAGGCTTCCCGGCCACGCCCGGCTGGCCGTCCCAGCCCGGCGTCCCGGACTTCTCGGCACAGCCGGCCTGGACACCGGGCGCCTACCCGCCCGGCCCTCACAAATCCGGGTCCTACCCGCCCGGGCCCTACCCGCCGCCGTACGCGTATCCGGGCATGCCGCCGCGCCGCAGCGGCGGCGGCTGGGTGGCCGGTCTGGTGATCGGCATCGTCACCGTCCTCGCGCTGATCGTCTGCGGCTGCGTCGGGCTGTCCTTCCTCGGTCGCTCCATGACCGACGGGACGGCCTCCGGCGACCGGTACGACGGGCCGCTGTACGGCGAGCCCGACGGATGGGCCGACGAGCCCACCGGTCCCCCGGCCCGACCGGTCACCACCCCGTCCGGCGGACCCGGCAGGTTCACCGTCCTGTACGAGGTCACAGCCACCGACGGCGAGGCGGAGGTGCAGTTCTACGACGCGGACGCGAACTTCCACCAGCCCGGCGCCGTGGACACGCCCTGGCGGCTGAGCCTCACCGCGAACGACCGCGAGCGGGTGCAGATCATCGCGAGCCCCGTCGAGTCCGGCGAGGTGACCTGCCGGATCACCGTCAACGGCAAGGTCGTCTCCACGGACTCGGGCGAGTACGGCGCGACCTGCTTCGGCTGGTGAGCGGTCGGCGGCGGGCCGTAGGCTGGCCGCCGTGACGACGACCGATCCCCTGGTGGCCCGGATGCGGCCGTTCGGCACCACCGTCTTCGCCGAGATGTCCGCGCTGGCCGTGCGCACCGGCGCGGTCAACCTCGGGCAGGGCTTCCCGGACACCGACGGCCCGCCGGAGATGCTCGCCGCCGCGGCCGAGGCGCTGCGTACCGGCCACAACCAGTACCCGCCCGGCCCGGGGATCCCCGCGCTGCGCGCCGCCGTCGCCGGGCACCAGCGCCGGTTCTGGGGCCTGGAGTACGACCCGGACGGCGAGATCGTCGTGACGGCCGGCGCCACCGAGGCGGTCGCGGCGAGCATCCTCGCGCTCTGCGAGCCGGGTGACGAGGTGATCTGCTTCGAGCCGTACTACGACTCGTACGCCGCCTCGATCGCGCTCGCCGGCGCGGTCCGCCGCCCGGTGACGCTGCGGCCCGGCCCCGACGGCAGGTACGCGTTCGACCCGGACGAGCTGCGCGCCGCGTTCGGGCCGCGTACCCGGCTGGTGCTGCTGAACTCGCCGCACAACCCGACCGGCAAGGTCTTCACCGCCGACGAGCTGACGACGGTGGCCGAGCTGTGCCGGGAACACGACGTGTACGCGGTCACCGACGAGGTCTACGAGCACCTGGTGTTCACCGACGCTGCCGCGCCACACGTACCGCTGGCCACGCTGCCGGGCATGCGGGAGCGGACGCTGCGCATCTCGTCGGCCGGCAAGACGTTCTCCTGCACCGGCTGGAAGGTCGGCTGGGTGAGCGGCCCCGCGCCGCTGGTGGCGGCGGTGCTGCGGGTGAAGCAGTTCCTCACGTTCGTCAACGCCGGGCCGCTGCAACCGGCGGTGGCTGTGGCGCTCGGGCTGCCGGACGCGTACTTCACCGGGTTCCGGGACGACATGCAACGCCGCCGGGACCAGCTCGCCGCCGGGCTGGCCGACGCCGGGTTCGGCGTGCTCGCGCCGGAGGGCACCTACTTCGTCACCGCCGACGTCACGCCGCTGCGCGGCCGGGACGGGGTGGAGTTCTGCCGGGCGCTGCCGGAGCGCTGCGGCGTGGTGGCGGTGCCGACGCAGGTGTTCTACGACGACGTGGAGGCCGGGCGCCGGCTGATCCGGTTCGCGTTCTGCAAACGGCCGGAGGTGCTGGCCGAGGCGGTGACCCGGCTGCGCCGGCTCCGGGCGGACGGATGAGCGACGAGCAGGCCACGCGGCTGCGCCGGTTCACCGCCCAGCGCGGCTGCGACACGATGCTCTCCGGCGTACGCCCGGCCTCCGTACGGGAACAGCTCGCCGCGCTCGATCAGGTGGCCGGGGACGACCCGCCCGACCTGTACGGCGAGGGCGGGCCGGTGGCGGAGCTGGAGCTGCGGGTCGCCGAGCTGCTCGGCGCGGGGGCTGCCGCGTTCTTCCCGTCGGGCACGATGGCGCAGCAGGTGGCCATGCGTCACGGGGCGGAGCTGACCGGCCGCGCCGGTGTCGGCCTGCACCCGCTCAGCCATCCGCTGACACACGAGCGGGACGCGTACGCGCTGCTCGCCGGCGTACGCGCGGTGCGCACCACGAGCGCGCCGCGCAACCCGGCTGCCGACGAGGTGGCGGCGCTCGACGAGCCGATCGGCACGCTCTTCCTGGAGTTGCCGCTGCGGGACGCCGGGTTCGTGCTGCCGACCTGGGACGAGCTGGTGGCCGTCGTCGCGGCGGCCCGCGCCGGCGGTGCCCGGGTGCACTTCGACGGGGCCCGGCTCTGGGAGTCGTCAGTCCATCTGGGCTACTCGCCGGCCGAGATCGCGGCGCTGGCCGACAGCACGTACGTCTCGTTCTACAAGTCGCTGGGCGGCATCTCCGGTGCCGCGCTGGCCGGCGACGCGGACCTGATCCGGTACGCGCGTGCCTGGCGGCACCGCTACGGCGGCACGCTGTTCCAGCAGTGGCCGGCGGCGCTCGCAGCGCTCGCCGGGCTGACCCGGGAGCTGCCCCGCCTCCCCGGGTACGTGGTGCACGCCCGGGTGGTGGCCGAGGCGCTGGCCGCCCTGCCCGGCGCCCGGGTGTACCCGGCGCCGCCGCACACCCACCAGTTCCGGTTCTGGCTGCCGTACCCGGCGGCCGTGCTGGACGCGGCGAACCTGGCGCTGGCCGAGGAGGAACGCGCGTGGTTCGTCGGCGGCTGGCGGGACACCGAGGTGCCCGGGCTGGCGCTGGCCGAGGTGACCGTGGCCGGGCCGGCGCAGGAGCTGGACGCCGGCGCGGTGGCCGACCTGGCCGCCCGCTTCCTGCGCCGGGTCCAGGCGAACTGACCGCCGCGTCCGGCCGAGCTGACCGGCGAGGAGGAAGAGCAGGCGGCCCCGGGTCGGTCAGGCGACCGGGCTGGCGGTGCGGACCTGCTCGGCGATGCGCTCGGCGACCTCGCGCGCGGTGTCCTCGGTGGCCGCCTCGACCATGACCCGCACCAGCGGCTCGGTGCCGGACGGGCGCAGCAGCACCCGGCCGGTCTCACCCAGCTCCGCCTCGGCGCGCTCGACCTCGGCCCGGACGGCCGGTGCGGCGGCGCCGACGGTACGGTCGCCGACCGGCACGTTGATCAGCACCTGGGGCAGCTTGGTGACCACGGCGGCCAGCTCGGCCAGCGAGGTGCCGGTGGCGGCCATCCGCGCCATCAGGTGCAGGCCGGTCAGCACGCCGTCGCCGGTGGTGGCGTACGCGGGCAGCACGATGTGGCCGCTCTGCTCGCCGCCGAGCGCCAGGCCGGAGGCGCGCAGCTCCTCCAGCACGTACCGGTCGCCGACCTTGGTCTCGACCAGCCGGATGCCGTGCTCGGACATGGCCAGCCGGAGACCGAGGTTGCTCATCACTGTGGCGACCAGGGTGTCCTGGGTCAGCTCGCCGGCGTCCCGCATGGCCAGCGCGAGGATCGCCATGACCTGGTCGCCGTCGACCTCGTTTCCGTCGGCGGTGACCGCGACGCAGCGGTCGGCGTCGCCGTCGTGGGCGATGCCGAGGTGGGCGCCGTGCTCGACCACCGCGGCGCGCAGCGCCTCGATGTGGTTCGAGCCGCACTCGTCGTTGATGTTGAGCCCGTCCGGCTCGGCGTGGATGGCGATCACCTCGGCGCCGGCCTCCCGGTAGGCGACCGGTGCGACGTCGGCGGCCGCGCCGTTGGCGCAGTCGACCACGACCTTGATCCCGTCGAGGCGGTGCGGCACGGTGCCGACCAGGTGCTGCACGTAGTGGTCGGCGCCGTCGAGCAGGTCGTGCACGCGGCCGACACCGGCGCCGACGGGGCGCTTCCAGGCGGTGGTGGCGTTCGCCTTCACCGCCTCCTCGATCCGCATCTCGATCTCGTCGGGCAGCTTGTGCCCGCCGGCGGCGAACAGCTTGATGCCGTTGTCCGGCATCGGGTTGTGCGAGGCGGAGAGCATCACGCCCAGGTCGGCCTTTGCTTCGGCGGTGAGGAACGCCACCGCCGGGGTGGGCAGCACGCCGACCCGGACCACGTTGGCGCCGGCGCTGGTGAGCCCGGCGACCACCGCCGCCTCCAGCATCTCGCCGCTGGCCCGGGTGTCCCGGCCGACCACCGCGAGCGGCGGATGGCTCTTGTCGGTCTCGGCCAGCGTGTGGGCCGCGGCCACCGCGACCGCAAGCGCCAACTCCGGGGTGAGATCCGCGTTCGCCCGCCCGCGTACGCCGTCCGTGCCGAACAACCGGCCCATACCCGCCAACCTCCGTGGAACTGCCGATGAGAGGAGAAACGCGGAACGGCCGGTCCGCCTCCCGGATGGGGGAGGCGAACCGGCCGTCCGTCAGAAGTACAAGACGCTTGTGGTGATCAGCGCTTCGAGTACTGGGGAGCCTTGCGGGCCTTCTTGAGGCCGTACTTCTTGCTCTCCTTGACCCGGGCGTCACGGGTCAGGAAGCCGGCCTTCTTCAGGGCCGGGCGGTCGTCGGGCTCGCTGACGATCAGCGCCCGGGCGATGGCGAGCCGCAGCGCGCCGGCCTGGCCGGTGGTGCCGCCGCCACGCAGGTTGGCGATCACGTCGAACGCCTCGGGCTTCTCGGCGGTGACCAGCGGGTCCTTGATGAGCTGCTGGTGCACCTTGCTCGGGAAGTAGGCCTCGAGGTCGCGGCCGTTGCAGGTGATCTTGCCGCTGCCCGGGATGATCCGGACCCGGACGATGGCTTCCTTGCGCCGACCCACGGTCTGGATCGGGCGGTCACCACGGGGCGCGCGCGCGACGGGCGCCGGCGCCTCGGTGGCCTCGGGGGCGACCTCGGTGGCGGTGATGTCGGTCATGCTGCTTCCTTCGCCCGCGCTCACTGCGCGATCTGCTTGATCTCGAACGGCACCGGCTGCTGCGCGGTGTGCGGGTGCTCGGCACCGGCGTAGACCTTCAGCTTCTTGAGGAGCTGACGGCCCAGCTTGTTGTGCGGGAGCATGCCCTTCACGGCCAGCTCGATGGCCCGCTCGGGCCGCTTGGTGAGCAGCTCGTCGTAGCCGACCCGCTTCAGGCCACCCGGGTAACCGGAGTGGCGGTAAGCGACCTTGGTCTGACGCTTGTTGCCGGTCAGCGCGACCTTGCCCGCGTTCACGATGACGACGAAGTCGCCCGTGTCGACGTGCGGCGCGAAAGTCGGCTTGTGCTTGCCACGCAGGAGCGTGGCGGCGTGGGTCGCCAGGCGGCCCAGCACGACATCAGAGGCGTCGATGACGTGCCACTGACGCTCGATCTCACCCGGCTTCGGGCTGTACGTACGCACAGGTCTACCTTGTCTCGTCGTCGGTCTGGGGTCGCGCGCCGAGGTGACCAGGAGTACCCAGCCGGACCAGCGCGCACGAACGACCAAGCGTACCTGATGCGGCACGCCTAAGAATGTCGTACAACAGCAGGCAACGATACCCGGCCGCCCGGCGGCAGGTCAAAACGGGGTCGCGCCGCGCGTGGCCTGCGGGTTCGTCATGGCACAGGTCACACGCCGACCAGGGTACGCGGTCCGGGACGCAGGTAGACCACCCAGGTGACCAGGAAGCAGAGCGCGTACCAGCCGATGAAGGCCAGGTAGGCGGCATCAGCAGTGCCGGAGGCCAGGAACGACTGCCGGAACGCCACGTTCACCAGCACCCCGCCCGAGGCACCGACCGCCCCGGCGATGCCGATCACCGCGCCGGCCAGCCGCCGGGCCCGCCGCTGCGCCGCCTCCGGGTCGCCGGTCAGCTCGCTCTCCGCGACGGCCCGGGCCCGGAAGATCGCCGGGATCATCTTGTACGTCGACCCGTTGCCGATGCCGGAGAAGACGAACAGCGCCAGGAACCCGGCCAGGTAGAGCGGGAACGACTTCTCCCTGGCGGCGTACAGCACCAGCCCGGCCCCGGCGGCCATCGCGACGAAGTTCCAGAACGTGACCCGCGCCCCGCCCAGCCGGTCGGCGAGCTGACCGCCCACCGGCCGGATCAGCGACCCGATCAGCGGCCCCAGGAAGGTCAGCCAGGCGGCGTCGACGGGCGTCGGGAACCGGTCGTGGAACTGGAGCTGGAGCACCTGGCCGAAGGCGAACCCGAAGCCGATGAACGAGCCGAACGTGCCCACGTAGAGCAGCGACATCACCCAGGTGTGCGGGTCGCGGGCCGCCGCGCGCAGCGCGCCCGGCTCGTTGCGCGCCCCCGGCACGTTGTCCAGCCACCGGGCCGCGGCCAGCGCGGCCAGCACGATCAGCGGCAGGTAGACCGCCGGCACGAGCCGGGGGTACGCGGCGCCGGCGGTCGCCAGCACCGCCAGCCCCACCAGTTGCACGGCCGGTACGCCCAGGTTGCCGCCGCCGGCGTTGAGCCCCAGCGCCCGGCCCTTGAGCCGCTCCGGGAAGAACAGGTTGATGTTCGCCATCGACGAGGCGAAGTTGCCGCCGCCGACGCCGGACAGGCAGGCCAGCACCATCAGCGTGGCGTACGACACCCCGGGCTCGATCAGCACCGCCATCGGCACCGCCGGCACCAGCAGCAGCAGCGCGCTCACGATGGTCCAGTTCCGGCCGCCGAAGCGGGCCACCGCCAGCGTGTACGGCAGCCGCAGCACCGCCCCCAGCGCGGCCGGTACGGCGGTGAGCAGGAACTTCCCGGCCGGGTCGATGCCGTACTCGGGGCCCAGGAACAGCACCGTGACGGACCAGAGGCTCCACACCGAGAAGCCGACGTGCTCGGCGAAGATCGAGACGTACAGGTTGCGCCGGGCGACCCGGGCGCCACCGGCCGCCCAGAACGCCGGGTCCTCCGGCCGCCATTCGGTGAGCCGGCCGGCGGTGGCGGCCGGGGGCGTGGTCGGTGCGGAAACGAGCGTGCTCACGGGCGACTCCTCCTCGTCGATGACGAGGCGACGCTCTCAGCCCGTGGTTTCCCCGGCGTGCCCCGCACGCGTCGGCCCGGCAACGGAGATCGCACGTCCGCCGGACGGCGCCGGTGAGGCGGTCACAGCTCCTGGAGGATCCGCAGCGCCCGGCCGACCCGCTGCATGGTCTCGGTGTCCGCCACGTCCACGCACTCGGTGAACCACTTCTTCATCGGCGAGGAGATCCGGTCGGGCATCACCACGTACGCGCCCATCGGCACGGCGAGCGGCGAGTCGCGCAGCAGCGACTCCTCGACCACCTCGGCCACGATCACGATCGGTACCGCAGTGGCGTTGTAGACGTCGGAGCTGATCACCAGGCCGAACCGCTCCCGGGCGCCGGAGATGCGCCAGACCTCACCCCTACGCAGCACGCGGACGCCCGCCGAACAGGGCGTCGTCGACGAGCGCGACCTCCTGGGCGTCGGCCAGGGCGGCGGCTTCCAGGTCCAGGCCGGCACGGCCGACCGCGTCGGCGTGCGCGGTGAAGACCTCGCGCAGCGCCTTCTCCCGGGCGGCCTGGTCCATCCAGGCGGAGAGGGAGAGCCCTTCCCGCTTGGCGAACCGGCGCGCCTCCTCGATCGTCTCGTCGGAGAACGACAGCGTCACTTTGGCGGTCATGCCGGGAAGACTACCCATCGGTATGACCGCCAGTCATCCTCGTCCCCGCCGATCGCGGAATCGGACACCTGCAGGTGAAACAAGCGAATCCGGTTGCGGATATTGCACTTGGGGGCGACGATAGAGCAGGTCCGAACGGCTGGGACGACACAAGCCGCATCTGCCACAGGGAGCCGTCATGAGCCTCAGCACCGGCATGGCCGCCTCGGTCATGCCCACCGAGGAAGCGGAGCGCCAGAAGGCGGCCGCCATGGAGGAGTTCCTCGTGCGGCACCCCCTCGCCGCGGGCGGAGGCGTGGCCCGCCTCGTCTCGGCGGACGGCGAAGAGGTCGAGGTGCCCGCCCAGATGTTCGACGTCCTCCATCAGATCTCGGCGATGCTCGCCCGCGGCGACGGCGTCGCGATCAGCGCCATCTCCCGCGAACTGACGACGACCGAGGCGGCGAAGCTGCTCGGCATGTCCCGCCCCACACTCGTTCGCCTCCTGGAGAACGGGTCGATCGCGTCCCACCGGGTCGGCAGCCACCGGCGCCTCTTCCTCCGCGACGTCCTCGCATTCCGGCAATGGCAGATGGAGGAGCGACGGAAGTCGTACGAGGCCTTGATGTGGGAATCCGACGCGCTGGGTTTCACCGACGACGTGTAGTTCCGGGCCCGGCCAGGGGGCGCTGGGTAGGGTGTCCACTGAGCCATTTTCATCGTGACGGCGCAGGTCACGGGCGGTGTGGGAGGCCGGTGTCCAGGTAGGACGAGGCTCCCGGTAAGACAGCAATCGACCAAGATCAGATGCCCCAACCGGGAGCCTCGCTGTGCTGTCTTACCCTGCCGCGATTCCGTTGTCCACCCGCAGCCTGAACCACCTCGCCGCCCTCATCCGAACCCGCCGCCAGCAGCAACGGTCTC